>DASRYD010000138.1:0-2605 GCA_035653955.1 Pseudoxanthomonas sp. | reverse complement strand
GCGCCCGCCGACAACCAGGCCTCCGCGGCCGCGCCGGTCGCGGTCGCCGCACCGCTGAAGACCGAGGTCTACAACCCCGGCGAACAAGGCATCTTCCAGGTGTCGTCGACGCTGGTGACCGGCGCACGCGACGCCGTGCTGATCGACGCGCAGTTCTCCACCGTCGATGGCGCCAAGCTCGTCGACAAGATCAAGGCTTCGGGCAAGCGCCTGACCACCATCTACATCAGCCACGGCGATCCGGACTTCTATTTCGGCCTGGAACCGCTGGTGGCCGCGTTCCCCGAAGCGAAGGTCCTGGCGACGCCGCAGACCATCGCGCATATCCGCGAAACCTCGGCCGGCAAGCTGCAGTTCTGGGGCCCGAAGCTCGGCGCGGGCGCACCGGCGCGCATCGTCACCCCGGAGCCGCTGCGGGGCGACCGCATCGAGCTGGAAGGCAACGCGCTGGAAATCGTCGGCCTCGACGGCCCCACGCCCGACCGGACCTTCGTCTGGATCCCGTCGCTCAAGGCGGTGGTGGGCGGCATTCCGGTGATCGCCGGCGAACACGTGTGGATGGCCGACACCCAGACGCCGCAATCGCATGCCGACTGGATCGCCACGCTCGACCGTATCGCGGCGCTGAAGCCGGAAACCGTGGTGCCGGGCCATTTCGCCCCGGGCGCGCCGCAGGACCTGCGCGCCGTGCGCTTCACCGCAGACTATATCCGCGCCTTCGACGAGGAAACCGCCAAGGCGAAGGACGCCGCCGCCTTGGTCGCGGCGATGCAGAAGCGCTATCCCGGCCTCGGCGGCGCGGCGTCGCTGGAGCTGAGCGCGAAAGTCGCCAAGGGCGAAATGGAATGGCCGTGATGAACGCCGCTGCGCCGACCTTGCATTACATCTACGACCCGTTGTGCGGCTGGTGCTATGCCGCCGCACCGCTGGTCGAAGCGGCGCGTTCGGTGCCGGGACTCGCTATCGAGCCGCACGCGGGCGGCATGCTGAGCGGCGCCAATGCGCGTCGCATCGATGCGCGCTGGCGCGATTACGTGATGCCGCACGACCGCCGCATCGCGCAGGCCAGCGGACAGCCGTTCGGCGATGCCTACTTCGATGGCCTGCTGCTCGACACCTCCGCGATGATGGATTCGACGCCGCCGATCGCCGCGGTGCTGGCGGCGGAGGCATTGGCCGGCCGTGGCCTCGACCTGCTGCATCGGTTGCAACGCGCGCATTACGTGGAAGGCCGGCGCATCGCCGACGCGGACACGCTGCGGGTGCTGGCGGTCGACATCGGGCTGGATGGCGAAGCCTTCGCCACGGCGATGCGCCAACTCGACGGGGCGCCTACCGCCCGCCACATCGAGGAAAGCCGCGGGTTGCTGTCCGCGGTCGGCGGCCACGGCTTCCCGACCTTCGTGCTGGAACGGTCCGGACAAAGATGGACCATGCTCGACATCGGCCCCTATCTCGGCAGGGCGGACGCCTGGCGGGATCATCTGGCCGGCCTGCTGGCTCACGAGGCGGGCCCGTCGCCGGAAGCTGCGCCGCCCGTTGCCTGCGGCCCCGACGGCTGCGCCATCGACGCCTGAATCCCGGCTCTCGGACGAATCGGCCATGCAGACCAATTCAAGCAAACGATTGATTTTGAACGTGTGGTAACCGTTCGTCGGAAACCATACGGCTGTTATTGCGCTGCAACATAGACCTGCGTATGCTGCATCGCATCAATCGGCACAACCCTTTCAGGAGTCCGCCATGTCCGCCCAGTTCAACAACCAGTTCAGCAGCTACACCCATCAGTTCGCCGCGGCCGCTTCGCGCGCCAACCGCCTGGCCCTGGAAAATGCCGAGACCGTGTTCGGTGTGCAGCTCAAGGCCATCGAGAAGAACATCGACGCCACCACCGCCTTCTTCGGCGAGCTGGCCGAAGTGCGCGACCTCGACGCCTACAAGACCTTGTGGCCGAAGGGCCTGCAGATCGCCAAGGACAACGCCGAGCGTTTCGTGGCCGCTGGCCAGGAAGTCTTCGGCCTGAACCTGAAGACCGGCGAAGCGCTGGGCCAGCTGGCCAAGACCCAGTTCGAAAGCGCCACCGAAAGCGTCCAGGCGAGCGTGGCCAAGGCCACCAAGACGACCGCCCGTCGCTAAGCTTCAGTTCCAGGCGTTACACGCAGTTCCTCTCTCTCCTGCGTAACCCGGCCCGGCAACCCCACGTTGCCGGGCTTTTTATTGCCCGCGTCGTGGGAGCGACCTTGGTCGCGAATGCTTTTCGACGACGATATCGAAGGTGCGGAAGCATTCGCGGCCAAGGCCGCTCCCGCAAAAGACCGCTGCTACCGGGGCACATGCAGGTACTGCGCGAGTCCGTCCATGCGCGGCGCATGCGGCAACCGGCCCCAGCAGGACACCGGAAGGCGCGCTTTCAACAGCTCGAAATTCTCGTCGCGGCGTTCCATATCGGGATCGATGTCGTTGGCGATCCAGCCGGCCAGCTCGCAACCGTCGGCCACGATCGCGCGCGCGGTCAGGCGCGCATGGTTCTGGCAACCCAGGCGCAGGCCCACCACCATCACCACCGGCAGGCGCAGCGTGCGCACCAGGTCGGCCTGGTCGAGGC
>DASRYD010000137.1:0-1771 GCA_035653955.1 Pseudoxanthomonas sp. | reverse complement strand
GTCGCCGCCGGCCAGCACCAGGCGCTGGCGCACGCGGCCATCGGCGGACACCGCGTAAAGCACGCCACGGCCTTCGCGCGCCGCGTACAGCACCATGCTGGCGTTCGGGGCGAAGCTGGGCGATTCGTCCAGCGAACCCGGCGACAGGTTGTCCCAACGCGGCGAGCCCAGGCTGCTGTCCATGATGCCGATGCGATAGTTGTTGCCGCCGCCGTGCACGGTGGCGATCTTCTTGCCGTCGAAGGAGACGCTGGCGCTGGCGTTGTAGGCGCCGTCGAAGGTCACCCGGGTGGCGCCGCCGCCGCTGGACGACATGCGGTAGATCTGCGGCCTGCCGCTGCGGTCGGAGGTGAAATAGATGCTGCCGCCGTCGGCGCTCCAGGTCGGCTCGGTGTCGATGCCGATCTGCCGGGTCAGCTGGGTCAGCGCCTTGCTGCCCACATCCATCACGTAGATTTCCGGATTGCCGCTGCGCGACAGGGTCAACGCAAGCCGGCGGCCGTCCGGCGAGAACGCCGGCGAACCGTTGATGCCGCGGAACGCCGCCAGCAACTGGCGCGCGCCGGTGGTGATGTCCTGGATGTAGATCGACGAATTGCCGCGCTCGAAGCTGACGTAGGCCAGCTTGCGCCCGTCCGGACTCCACGACGGCGACAGCAGCGGTTCGGACGAACGCACCACGCTCTGCGGATTCCAGCCGTCGGCATCGGCGACCATCAGCGCGTAACGCGCCGCCTTGCCCACGCCGGTCTGAGTGATGTACGCGATGCGCGTCCAGAACGCGCCGCGCACGCCGGTGATCTTCTCGTAGATCGCATCGGCCATCTGGTGGGCGACGTCGCGCATCGCGTTGCCGCGCGCGCTCTTGATCTCGCCCAGCAGGCGTTCCTGCTTGGCGATGTCGAACAATTCGTATTCGACCCGGTAGCCGCCGTCACCGGCGTCGAGCACGCGGCCGACGACGATGTAATCCTGGCGCAGCGCCTTCCACGTGGGGTACTGGATTTCCGAACCGCGGGTCGGCTTCTCGGCCATGCTGGCCGGCGGCAGCGCGCGGAACTGGCCGGAGCGCTCGAGGTCGGCGCGGACCACCGCGGCGATGTCGGTCTGCGGCGCGCCCGCCGCGCCCTGGTAGGGCATCGGCACGATGGCGATGGGCATCGCCGAGGCGTTGCCGCCGACGATGTCGATTTCGAGCCCCTGCTGTTGGGCAAAGGACGCGATGGGGGCAAGAAGCAGGACGAAGGCGGCCAGCCAGCGTGAAGTCGTCTTCATGGGCACGTCGGTCGTGGGAACGGGGGGGAGGGATACCAGCCTGAACGTGAACAGTTTCGCAATCGTGAACGGAAGCGCGCGTGAATAGGGAAGCTTTATGGGAGCGAGCATGCTCGCGAATGCTTTTGGCCCGACCGCAGAAAGAGCCTTCACCAGCAGGCCCGCGCCCACCGGGACGCCGAACGATCAGCGGTCCTGCGCGACGAAATTGAAGTTCAACTGCCGGTTGAATACCGTCTCGAAACCGCGGTACGGCAAGGGTTGCGCCTTCAGCACGGCGCGCTCCAGCGAATCCTGCCCGGCCTGGTCCATCGGGCAGCCAGGCTGCACTTCGGCGCTCATCACATTGCCGCCCGGCAATTGCCGGATGATGACCCGGCAGCGGGTGCCCAACGGCACCGATTCCGGACGGGTCCACTGGTTGCTGACCGCCTGCTGGATGGCGGCGACGTACTTGGCCAGCAGGCCGTCGTCGGTGCCGCCCTGCCCGGCCGGC
>DASRYD010000136.1:0-3959 GCA_035653955.1 Pseudoxanthomonas sp. | reverse complement strand
TACCCCGACCTACCGCTCGAACCAATAATCCAGGGTCGCGGCAGAGCCCTGGCCGAAACTTCCTTCGAATCCGCCTTCGCCGCGCAGCCTAGCCAAGTCCCCGGTGCCCGATCCGGGAATCACGAACCAGGTGGCCGAGATTTTCCCGTCGCTGACGATTTCCGCCCCCTGAAGCACGAACGTACCTGCTCTCCCATGTAACGTCCCCCGGACGCGCTGCAGACTGACCATCCGGGCGGAGCCATCCTCGTGCCGTACTTGCAGGGCGCGCACATCGGAACGCGCCTCGATGTCTCCCTCGAAAATCTCGCGGAGGTGAATTTCGACAAGAGCCGGGTCTTCGTCATCGAACGGAACGACCTCGGAGTCGCGAACGCGGACATTTGCCCGCGCACGGGTTGTTTCGGCCGATCGTTCCCGGGACATGCCTTCCTCCCAGCCGTCAGATGCCCCCCGCGCGAACCTAGACAGTCATGGGGCGGCTTACCGTGAAAGCGGATATGAGTCCGCGTTAACGATTGGGGGGGCAGGCCGGCGGACGAGCCGCTTACCTCGGCTTCGCCGGCATCGGAAACGGCGTCACCACCTTCTCGCCGCTTTGCGCATCGCGGATCGCCGACTGGCCCTTGTGGTCCACTTCCTCGACGCGGACGATGCTCTGCATCGGCAGATGCAGCACGCGGGTACCGGCGAATTCGTCGCGCAGGCGCTCCTCGGTCGGGTCGATCACCACGCCTTCGTTGACGTCGAACACCAGTTCGCCGACTTCGGTGAAGCCCCACAGGCTGCTCGCACCGACCCGGCGCGCGTACAGCTCGTAGATCTTGCCGGCGTTGAAGAACGTGACTTTGTAGAGCGGCTTGGCCATGGGCGAATTATAAGGTCGCCCGGTTCAATACCCCTGCCGCTTGCGCAACCGCCGCGCGATGGCCGCGCGCACGAACAGCGCATAGACCACGCCGAACAGGAAGCCGGCGATGTGCGCCGACCATGCCACCGCGCCGAACGCCGGTCCGATGTAGGCGAACACCACCTGCAACACCGCCCAGATGCCGATCAGCAGCGAGGCCGGCGCCTTGACGAATTCCAGGAACAGGCCCAGCGGCAACACCACCCCGAGCTTCGCCCCGGGGAACAGCGCCAGGTAGGCACCGATCACCGCCGATACCGCGCCGCTGGCGCCGACGATGACCCGGTCCGGCGTGCCGACGCTGAGCACCGCGGCCAGGTTCGACATCGCGCCGCCGACCAGGAACAGCACCAGGAACCGCCACGGTCCCATCGTGCGTTCCGCAGGCGGGCCGAAGATCATCAGGAACACCAGGTTGCCCAGCAGATGGGCCCAGTCGGCATGCAGGAACAACGCGGTGAACAGGCGCAGCGCGCTGCCGTCTCGCAAGGCTGCCCACCAGGCCTCGGGGGCGGCCAATCCGCCGGACAGCGCGCCCCAGTCCAGCCACAGGTTGCGCTGGGCTTCGTGCGGACGGGAGTACGCCCACAGGAAGGCCAGCGACATCAAAACCAGCAGGGCCGGGGCGGCCCAGCGCACGCCGGGTTTATTGCGGGAGGGCAGGGACACGAACATGCAGGGACTGTACGGGGCGAAGAGGCGGCGTGGCTTGACCCGATTCACGACAGTGAACCCCGGGCTAACCGCGGCGGCTCCAATTGTTACTTTTTTGTTTGAAGTGCGGGCTATACTACATACGGCGTCGTATGTCGGGAGGGGTTTCCGGCACAGGGCCTGCCCGCTTCCTGGGCGGCAATGATCGTGGCGCAATGGTTGTCCCACGTCTTTCGGAGAGGCATACATGCAGATTTCCAATCGTTTCGCCCAGGTTTCCGCCCTCGCGTTCGGCATTGCCGGCGCGCTGGCAATGGGCCAGGCCCACGCGTCGGCTTTCCAACTCAAGGAGAACAGCGTCAAGGCACAAGGTCGTGCAATGGCCGGGTCGGCCTCGGCCAAGGGCGATGCTTCGGTGGTCGTCAACAATCCGGCCGTGATGTCCACCTTCGACCAGAAAGTCGTGCAGGCCGACATTTCGGCCATCGACCTGTCGTTCAAGTTCACCGGCGGCGGCACCGCAGCGGCAGGCAGTCCCCTGGCGCGGCCGTTGACCGGTGGCAACGGTGGCGATGCCGGTGGTCTTTCCGCCGTGCCGGCGATGTCATTCGTGCTGCCGCTGGATGGCGCTTTCGACCGCATGACCCTGGGCGCCATGGTCAGCGCGCCGTTCGGCCTTAAGACCGACTACGACAAGGATTGGGTGGGGCGCTACAACGCGCTGGAATCCGACGTGAAGATCGTCGACCTGACCTTGGCCGCCTCGGTGGCCCTTACCGATCGCTTCTCGGCGGGTTTTGGACTGATCTATTCGCGCGCGGATGTGACCCTGTCCAATGCAGTCGACTTCGGTTCTGCGATCTGCCGCATCAACGTCGCCGCCTGCGTCACCCCGAATCCGGTCGCCGCCCCGTTCGGCCCGCAGAAGAACGACGGCTTCGCCGAGATCCATGGCACCGACAACAGCATCGGCTGGCTGGTCGGCCTGAACTGGCGCCCGACCGACAGCCTGTCGCTGGGCTACAGCCACCGTTCGGAAGTCGACTACGATCTGCGCGGTACCGCCACGTTCGACAAGCCGTCCAATGTCGCCACGCTGCTCAACCTCTTCGCGCCGAACCAGTACGTCACCACCGGCGGCGGCGCTGCGCTGACCACGCCCAGCATCGACACCCTGAGCGCCACCTGGCAGGTCAACGACCGCATCGCCCTGATGGCCGAGACCTCCAAGACCGACTGGCATTCGCTGAAGGAAATCCGCATCGAGTTCGACAGCGCGCAGCCCGATTCGGTCGAGAATTACTCTTGGGGCGACAGCTGGTTCTATTCGGTGGGCGGCGAGTACAAGTTCAACGACAAGTTCACCGCGCGCGCTGGCGTGGCTCGCGACGATTCGCCGATCAGCCTGCCGCACCGCACCCCGCGCATGCCCGACCAGGACCGCATGTGGTATTCGCTCGGCCTGACCTGGAACGCGACGCCGAACTTCGAGATCAGCGCCAGCTATGTGAAGATCGACCTGGTCGACACGCCGGAAATCGACCTGCTGTCGTCCAGCGGTTCGCGTCTGGTCGGCGAGTACGATGGAGGTGCCGATATCTACGGCATTTCCGCTCAGTACAAGTTCTGATCGAAGCGCTTCACGACCCGCAAAAAACCCCGCTTCGGCGGGGTTTTTTGTTGCTCCGGGGGAGATATCCTCGGCGTGGGAGTGCTGAGGCATGCCACAGCCACTCCCACGCCGAGTCGCGCCGCATCAATCGCCCAGCGTCAGCAGCGAAGCGTTGCCGCCGGCGGCGGTGGTATTGACGGTGACGGTCTTCTCGGTGGCGAAGCGGGCCAGATAGTGCGGGCCACCGGCCTTGGGGCCGGTGCCGGACAGGCCCTGGCCGCCGAACGGCTGCACGCCGACCACCGCGCCGATCTGGTTGCGGTTGACGTAGACGTTGCCGACGTGGACGCCGTTGCTGATGCGATCAACGGTCTCGTCGATGCGCGAATGCACGCCCAGGGTCAGGCCGTAGCCGGTGGCGTTGATCGCGTCGATGACCGCATCGAGCTGGTCGGCCTTCCAGCGCAGCACGTGCAGGGCCGGGCCGAACACTTCGCGCTGCAACTGGTCCAGCGACTTCAGTTCCCACGCGCGCGGAGCGAAGAAGGTGCCGTGCGCGGTTTCATCGCCGCGGCCGTCATCAGGCAACGGCGCCTGCTTGATCAGGCGCGCTTCGCCGGCCATGCGCGCGGCGTGGTCCTCGAGGATCTTCAGCGCGTCGGCGTCGATCACCGGGCCCACGTCGGTGGACAGCAGGCCGGGGTCGCCGATCTTCAGCTCGTCCATCGCACCGGCCAGCATGGTCATCACCTTGTCGGCGATGTCGTCCTGCACGAACAGCAC
>DASRYD010000135.1:0-1821 GCA_035653955.1 Pseudoxanthomonas sp. | reverse complement strand
GTGGCGCAACCCGTTGCGGTCGCCGCCGCTGGCGCCGCGCGCCGCGCGGGCCACGTCGTTCCATGTCCATTCGCCGATGTGCGTGCCGCCACGCAGCAGGTCGGCATAGGCGGCCACCGCGCTTGCGAAGCGCAATGCTTCGCTCGGTTGCGCGACCAGCGACGATCGCAGGATCCGGGTTTCGATCAGTTTGCTGGACTGCGCACCGGGCAGCTTGTAGCGCAGGCTCAGTTGCGCGATCTCGTTCGAATCGGCGGAAGCTGTCGCTTCCTTCGCGCCGTAACGCAGCGGCGGCAAGCGGTCCGCGCCGGAGCCGGCCGGAGTGATTTCGTACAAGGCGGTCACTTCGTGGCCTGCACCGATGTCGCCGGCATCGACCTTGTCGTTGGCGAAGTCCTCGCGGGCGAGCAGGCGGTTTTCGTAACCGATCAGGCGGTATTCCGACACCACGGCCGGGTTGAATTCGACCTGGATCTTCACGTCACGGGCGATGGTCAGCAGGGTTGCCTGCATTTCTTCGGCCAGCACCTTGCGCGCTTCCTGCGGCGTGTCGATGTAGGCGTGGTTGCCGTCGCCGACGTCGGCCAGGCGTTCGGCCATCGCGTCGTTGTAGTTGCCTTCGCCGAAGCCCAGCGTGGTCAGCGCGATGCCCGACTTGCGGCGGTCGCCGACCAGGGTTTCCAGCGCCTTGCGGTCGACGATGCCGACGTTGAAGTCACCGTCGGTGGCCAGGATCACCCGGTTGACGCCGTTCTTCACGAAAGCCTGCCTCGCCATCGCATAGGCCAACTCGATGCCTTCGCCGCCGTTGGTGCTGCCGCCGGCCTGCAGGCGGTCGAGGGCGCCGATGATTTCGTCGTGGCGGTCGCCGGGCGTGGGCGGCAGCACCAGTCCGGCCGAGCCGGCGTAGACGACGATGGACACGCGATCCTGCGCGCGCATTTGCGGCACCAACTGGCGCAGGGCGGTCTTCACCAGCGGCAGCTTGTCGGGTTCGTCCATCGAACCGGAAGTGTCGATCAGGAACACCAGGTTGGCCGGCGGCAGGCTGGCCTTGGGCACGTCGTAGCCCTTGATGCCGACCATCAGCAACTGGCGTTGCGGATTCCACGGTGCCGGCGCCAGTTCGGTGGTCACGCGGAACGGCGTGGCGCGGTCGGCGGGCGCGGCGTGGCCGTAGCGGAAATAGTTGATGAATTCCTCGGCCCGCACCGCGTCGGCGGGCGGGCGCTGGCCTTCGCGCAGCATGCGCCGCACGTTGCTGTAGCTGCCGGTGTCGACGTCGATGGAAAAGGTCGAAACCGGTTGTTCGCTGGTGCGATGCACCGGATTGTCGCTGCGTTCGGCGTAGGTCTCGGTGTTCGCGGGTTGTGCCGGCGCGTAAGCGGCCGGCGGAGCGAACAGGGCGGTCCGATAGGCGACGACCGCACCGGCGGGAGCGGGAGCAGGTGGCGCGGATGGAGCCGGCGCATTGGTAAGCCGCGGTTCGGCGATTTGGGTGGGCGGAGCTTGCCGCTGCGTGCCGGTAACGACGACGCTGTCGAGCGTCAGGCGCTCGCGGCTTTCCTTCGCGGCGTCGGCGGCCTTCGCTGCCGCCAGTGCGGTATCTTCGGCGCGCGCGTTCTGAGCGCTGGGACTGGACTGGCAACCGGCCAGCACGGCGACGGCGAGCAGGGTCAGGCAGAAGGCAGGGCGGCGTTGCATGGCGGATCTCCCGTGGTGGACGGAAGGTTCAACGCGCGGGATCAGGCGGTGGGGTTAACGGTTTTTGTGGGAGCGGCCTCGGCCGCGAATGCTTCTTTTGCCTGCCGTGAGAAAAGC
>DASRYD010000134.1:0-4792 GCA_035653955.1 Pseudoxanthomonas sp. | reverse complement strand
GAACAGGCGCGTGCCGAGGCGCGCTTCCAGCGCGGCCAGGCGCCGGAAGGCCGAGGAATGGTCCACGCCCAGCCGCTTCGCCGCCCCGCCCAGGCTTCTGCTGTCGGCAATCGCCAGCAGCAGGCGCAAGTCGTCGAGCGCGACGCTGCCCGGCGAGGAAGTCGTTTGCTTTTTGCGCAAGTCAGAAGTTCTTTTTCGCCGTATTGGTTTGCGGAACATACAACATCATGCTGGTGGCCCCCAATCCGGAGTAGTCCCGTGAAGCTTTATTACGCCACCAATAGTTGCTCGCTTTCGCCGCACATCATCGCCAATGAAGCCGGTATCGTCCTCGAACTGGAAAAGGTCGACATCGGCAGGGTTCCGCACTCGACCGCCGCTGGCGAGGACTTCGCCACGATCAACCCGAAAGGCTATGTGCCGGCCCTGCGCCTGGACGATGGCAGCCTGCTGACCGAAGGCCTCGCCATCGCCCTGTACCTGGCCGATCGGGCGCCGCAGCGCGGGCTGGCGCCCGCGGAGGGAACGGCCGAACGCTACCGCCTGCTGGAATGGCTGGCCTTCATCGGCAGCGAATTGCACAAGGCCTACAGCCCCTGGCTGTTCCATCCCGAGCTTGGCGAGACGGCGCAGCAGGCTGCGCGGTTGAAGATCCTGGGGCGCCTGGCCCTGATCGAAAAGCATCTGGCGGCGAATGCTTATCTGCTGGGCGAGCGTTTCGGCGCCGCCGACGCCTATGCGTTCACCGTGATCGGCTGGTCCAGGTTCGTCGCCATCGATCTGGGCCCGTTCCCGCGCATCCGCGATTACCTGCAGCGCATCGCCGCGCGTCCCGCCGTGCGCGAAGCGATGCGCGCCGAAGGAATGGCCCTGGCGGCCGCGGCCTGAGGGTGCGCCATGGGCAATGCGCTCGCATGGTCGATGTTGCTGGTCGCCGGAGTACTCGACGTGCTGTGGGCCCTGGCGATGAAGCAGGCCGATGGCTACACGCGTCCGGGATGGAGTCTGGTGTCGTTCGCGCTGCTGGGCGCGTTCGTATGGCTGCTCGGCAAGAGCCTGAGCGTGCTGCCGGTCGGCACCGCCTATGCGGTATGGACCGGGATCGGTGCGGTCGGCACGGTGGCGGCGGGCGCCTGGTTGTTCGGCGAATCGCTGGGTGCGGTGCGGCTTGGCGGCATCGCGCTGGTCATGGCCGGCATCGTGGTGCTGAAGCTGGCGCCCGGTTGAGAACCGCAGTGGCGGTGGAGCTTGGGAGTAACGGTGGAGCCTGCGCTGGCGATTTCGCCAGCGCTCAGCGGGCGATCTGGGTGGCCAGCGTGGCCACGCCGATCACCGTTTCCACGTCCGCGGCGGTCGGGCGCACGGTCACGGCCGGCAGGTCGACGATCTCGGCGGCCTGGCTGGCCAGGTAGACGGCCAGGTCTTCGGCGGCCGGACGCACGGTCACCGCGGCCAGATCGACGATCTTCTTGCTGGCCTGGTAGTAGGCCAGGTCGGCCGCTTCCGGGCGCACGGTTACGGCGGCGAGGTCGACGATCTTGTGCGACTGGTACCAGGCCAGGTCTTCGGCAGCCGGACGCACGGTGACGGTCGGCATGTCGACGATGGTGTCGGAAACCGCGGACGAAGCCAGCGGGGCGTGGGAGAAGTCGCGGGCCGACAACAGCATGGAGGCGGTGCAGGCGGCGAACAGGGCGGCGGCGGTCAGCGGCAGCAGAGTCTTGGTGTTCATGGGAGCCTCTTCAGTGTTCGTGATCAGTGGTGTGGTAGTAATGTAATACACCTAATCAGTTAGGTCAACTGGAACTTGAATCAGCGGTTCCTTGGTTCAGCCTTCAGTCAGGTTTTGCGGGCGGAAGTTGCGCTTACCTGGAGTAACGCATACGCCGTGCCAAATCCAACTTATTGATTAATAACGATAAGTTGGCGGATGGTTCTGTCCGCTGTCCGCTTCGACTGTCCGCAGAGCGGGTCCGAAGCTGTAGAGCGGACGGTGGTCCGGCGTGGCCATCCAGTCCGCAAGGCATTCGGGAGGGTCACAACAGTTCGGATGCCTGAAGCGTGGAAAGGGTTACGCCACGTTGGGCCCGTACAGGCCAGTTCCGTTGGCAAACGTTTATTTAACGATCATGAATGCGCCGATATCCTGCGCGCGCCCAATGACGGGCGGGGAAATCGAAAACAGGAAAGACTCATGAACAAGCGACTGATTCTGGCGTCCGCAATCGCGATGCTGGGCTTCACCGGTTCGGCCTTCGCAGCCGATGGCGGTCAGGGCTTCATCCGCGGCGAGCTCGGCAGCGCCAAGGCCAAGGTCGAAGGCGGCAGCGAAGACGACACCAGCTACAGCGTGCGCGGCGGCTACTTCTTCAACAAGAACTTCGCCGTCGAAGGCTTCTACAACGACTACTTCAGCAAATCCGAAGACGGCGTCGACCTCGACGTCACCGGCTACGGCATCGGCGTCGTCGGCAAGATGTACTTCGCCCCGGCCATGGATACCGGCTGGTTCGTCGACGGCCGCGTTGGCGCCGCGAAGATCAAGGGCAAGGCCAGCGTTGGCGGCGTGGGCAGCGCCAGCGATACCAAGACCAAGCCGTACGCCGGCGTGGGCATCGGCTACGACTTCTCGCGCAACCTGGGTCTGAGCCTGAACTACGACTACGCCAAGACCGACTTCTACGATGTCGACCTGAAGTTGAACACCGTTTCGGCGGGCCTGGAATACCGGTTCTGATCGGATCGCGAAAGTTCCGCGCACGACGGCCGCCTTCGGGTGGCCGTCGTGCTTTGCGGCGCCCGAAAAGGGCCGGGACTTCCTGCACGCGCGGCCATTCGGCGGCATGGATAGGTTGGCGCGATCTCCCGCCATCCGGGTTCCGCATGAACATCGTTGGTAGCAGACACAGGCCGGCCTCGTGGCAGGCGGCCGCGGGGTTGCTGATCGCCTTGCCGGCGCTTCAGGCGGTTTGCGCCGGCTCCTCGATCGCCTCGGAACCCTCCGCGCAACGCCCGATCCAGGAATTGCGCATCTACGAAGTCGTCGAACGGAACAAACAGGCCTTCCACGAACGTTTCCGCGACCACGCGGCGCGGATCATGGCGCGGCACGGGTTCCGCATCGTCGCCGAGTGGGAAACCCGCTTCGAAGGGCGCACCGAATTCGTCTACCTGCTCGAATGGCCCGACGAGGCCACGATGAGATCGCGCTGGGCCGCGTTCCGGGCCGACGGGGAATGGCAGCGGATCAAGCTCGAAAGCGTGGAAGCGCACGGCGAACTGATGGGCGGAATCGAGGACCGCGTGCTGGTGCCGACCGACTATTCCCCGCGCAACCGCTTCGCCGACTGACCGGTCCGACGCGTGCCTTGTGGCCCATGCGCCGGGCCGGCGCGGGCCGCTACCATTGCCGAACCACCTGTTCATTGGCCTGCCGCCAAGGAGTGTTGCGATGTCCCTGTTGCGCCCGCGCGTGTCCCTGCTTGCCCTGGTCCTGTCCGCCTCGCTCGGCGGCCTGGTCGCCGCCCCGGCCGCGCTGGCCGCCCCGAAGGCGGGGCAGGTCGACATCCCCTACCAGGAATTCACCCTGCCCAACGGCCTTCGGGTCGTCGTGCACACCGACCGCAAGGCGCCGATCGTCGCGGTCAACCTCTGGTACCACGTCGGCAGCAAGGACGAACCGTCCGGACGCAGCGGCTTCGCCCACCTGTTCGAACACCTGATGTTCAACGGTTCGGAGAACCATCCGGGCGAATACTTCGAACCCTTCGAACTGGCCGGCACCACCGACCAGAACGGCACCACCAACACCGACCGCACCAACTATTTCGAGAACGTGCCGACCACCGCGCTGGACATGGCGTTGTGGATGGAATCGGACCGCATGGGCCATTTGCTCGGCGCGATCGACCAGAAGACCCTCGACGAGCAGCGCGGCGTGGTCCAGAACGAGAAGCGCCAGGGCGAGAACCAGCCGTATGGCCAGGTCTGGACCAAGCTGGCCGAGACCATGTATCCGGAAGGCCACCCGTACCACCACACCGTGATCGGTTCGATGAACGACCTCAACGCGGCGAAGCTCGAGGACGTGAAGACCTGGTTCCGCACCTGGTACGGCCCGAACAACGCGGTGCTGGTGCTGGCCGGCGACATCGACTTGGCCACGGCCAAGGAGAAGGTGGCCAAGTATTTCGGCGACATCCCCGCCACCCCGACCATGGCCCAGCCGAAGGTCGACGTGGCCAAGCGCGACAAGCCGACCCGCGAGGTGATGCAGGACAAGGTGCCGCAGGCGCGCATCTACCGTGTGTGGAACGTGCCGCAGGCCGGCAGCAGGGAAGCCGACCAGTTCCAGTTGCTGGCCCAGGTGCTGGGCGGCAGCAAGTCCTCGCGCCTGGACAAGCGCCTGGTCCACGAGGACAAGCTCGCCGACAACGTCAGCGCCGGACTCGACGTGCAGCAGCTCGGCTCCAATTTCGTCATCACCGCCGATGTGAAGCAGGGCGTCGACCCGGCCAAGGTCGAGGCGATCATCGACGAGGAGCTGAAGAAGCTGCTCGCCAACGGCCCGAGCGACGCCGAACTGGCGCAGGCGCGTACCGTGTTCAAGGCCGGCTTCATCCGCGGCATCGAGCGCATCGGCGGTTTCGGCGGCAAGGCCGACGCGCTGGCCGAATGCACCATCTACACCGGCAACCCCGGCTGCTTCCGCGAGAGCCTGGCCACGCTGGACGCGACCACGCCGGCCGACCTGAAGGCGCTCGGCGCGAAGTGGCTGGACACCGGCGACCAC
>DASRYD010000133.1:0-3358 GCA_035653955.1 Pseudoxanthomonas sp. | reverse complement strand
ACCCGCGCTACCTGCGCGTGCCGCTGTCGCCGTTGCGCGAAGCCGCGGCCCCGTACGAAGTCTGGCGTGCGGCGGGCCCCGTGACCACCGGCCGCGAAGGCGCGGTGCGCTACAGCCACGACGGCGCGCTGATGTTCGGCGTGGTGGAGTGGGAAGAACCCGAAGGCGGCATCCTGTACGCAAGCGCGCATGCATATGCCGCGATGGCCGCCTTCTGGCGCGACAGCGGATATCCGCACCTGCTGCGCATCTGGAATTACTTCGATGCCATCACGCAGGGCGAAGGCGACGGTGAACGTTACCGGCAATTCTGCATCGGCCGCGTGCAGGGCCTGGGCGATATCGATACGCGCGCGCTGCCCGCCGCCACGGCGATAGGCAGCCGCGATGGCCGCCGCGTGCTGCAGGTCTACTGGCTCGCCGCACGTGAACCGGGTACGCCGCTGGAGAATCCGCGCCAGGTCAGTGCCTACCGCTATCCGCGCGAATACGGCCCGCAATCCCCGAGCTTCGCGCGCGCGTTGCTGCCTCCGTCGCACCAAGTACCCCTGTTGCTGTCCGGCACCGCCAGTATCGTCGGCCATGCGTCGCAACACGCGGACTCGCTGCGCGCGCAGCTGGACGAGACCCTCACCAACCTCGACAGCCTGCTGGGCGCAGCGCGCACGCACGCGGCGACGTTGCCGGCGCACCTGGATGCGAGTTCGCGCCTGAAGGTCTACGTGAGTGATGCCGCCGACGCCGACACCGTGGCCGCGCAACTCGAGGCCCGTCTGGGCACGCGCGTGCCCTGGCTGATGCTGCATGCCGACGTCTGCCGGCGCGAGCTGCTGGTCGAGATCGAGGGCATGCACGGCGTAGGTGCTTGAAGCGCCCGGCGACCGTCCGCATAGTGGAAACACGGGGCGACCTTCCGCACGCCCGCATGGAAACCGCGACATGGGACTGATCAGCCTGCTGTGGGGCATCGTGGCGATGCTGTGGATGGTGCTGGCCCTGATCCCGCTGCTGGGCTGGGGCAACTGGTTCCTGATCCCGTTCGCGGCGGTCGGCGCGGTCATCGCCGCCATCGGCATCCTGTTCACCCGCACGGAACACCGCGGTCGCGCGAAGGCGGGGCTGGTGCTGAACGGCATCGTCATCGTCGTCGGCATCTTCCGCCTGTCGCTGGGCGGCGGGATCATCTGACGCCACCGGATGCAGCGTTCCGTACTGCGACCGCCCGTCGCAGGCTGGCCGGCGGGCGGCGGGCGTATCATTCGCCGCTCTGCCAGGAGCCCGTGATGGCCTATCCCCATACCCGCCCGCGCCGCATGCGTCGCGACGAGTTCTCCCGTCGCCTGATGCGCGAGAACGTGCTGACCACCAACGACCTGATCTACCCCGTGTTCGTGCACGAGGAGAAGGGCCGGGTGCCGGTGGCGTCGATGCCGGGCGTGGAGCGGCTCTCGATCGACGAGCTGCTGCGCGTGGGCGAGGAAGCGCTGGAGCTGGGCGTGCCGGTGCTGGACCTGTTCGGCGTGCCGGATCCGTCGGCGAAGACCGCCGATGGCCGCATCGCATGGGACGAGGACGGCATCATCCCGCGCGCGATCCGCGCACTGAAATCCCGTTTCCCCGAACTGGGCGTGATGAGCGACCAGGCCCTGGACCCGTACACCACGCACGGCCAGGACGGATTGATCGACGACACCGGCTACATCCTCAACGATGAGACGATCGAGGCGCTGGTGAAGCAGTCGCTGGCGCATGCCGCCGCCGGCGTGGACATCCTGTCGCCCAGCGACATGATGGACGGCCGCATCGGCGCGATCCGCGAGGCGCTGGAGAACGCCGGCCATATCAACACCCGCATCATGTCGTACGCGGCCAAGTACGCGTCCGCGTTCTACGGCCCGTTCCGCAGCGCGGTGGGCAGCGCCGGCAACCTCGGCAAGGGCAACAAGTTCACCTACCAGATGGACCCGGCCAATTCCAACGAGGCGCTGCACGAGATCGCGCTGGACCTGGACGAAGGCGCCGACATGGTGATGGTGAAGCCGGGCCTGCCGTACCTGGACGTGATCCGCCGGGTGAAGGACGAGTTCGGCGTGCCGACGTTCGCCTACCAGGTCAGCGGCGAGTACGCGATGATCAAGGCTGCGGCCGCGAACGGCTGGCTCGACGAGAAGGCCTGCGCACTGGAAGCGCTGACCGCATTCAAGCGTGCCGGCGCCGATGGCGTGCTGACCTACTTCGCGCTGGATGCGGCACGCTGGCTGCGGAGCAGCTGAGTGACGTCCATCGTCATCCGCGATGCGCGGCAAGACGATGCAGGCGAACTGGCGCGCCTGTGCACGCTGCTCGCCTATCCCGTCGACGGCGCCGCGATGGCCGGACGGCTGGCCATCCTGCTGGCATCGCCCGCGCATGCCGTGATGGTTGCCGCCTCAGCGGACGACGACAGCGGCCTGATGGGAATGGTGGCTGCGGAGTGGCGGCTGATGATCGAGTTCGGCGGGCGCGCCGAGATCACGGCATTGATCGTCGACCCGCGGGCGCGACGCCTCGGTCTGGCGCGGCGCCTGGTGGATACGGCCTGCGACTGGATACGGGACCAGGGCGGCACGGACGTCTTCGTGCGCTCCAACATCCTGCGTCCGGAATCGCATGCGTTCTATCCGGCAGCAGGCTTCGCGCTCGCCAAGACCCAGCATGCCTACGTGCGACGGCTGGCACAGCCGGCAGGCGATTGAGCGGATACTTCGCGGCATCGACGGCGCAGGAAAAAACGGGAGCCGTCCGGCTCCCGTTTTCGTTCAACGCTCAGAAGCGCGCTTCGATGCCCAGCATCACGGTGTCGGCACGGTTGAAATCGCAGTCGAGGTCGTCGTCGCAGTCGTCGTAGGTGTAGTCGTCGGCGTAGACGAACGCGGTATAGCCGAGGCTGATGTTGAAATGGCGATTGATGTCCACGCCGATCGCCACGCCCGCATACCCGCCATCGGCGGAAAATTCCTCGTCGGCACCGTCAACCTCGGCATCGAAGTAGCCGCCGCGCACGGTGGCGAACCACGGGCTGTCGCCGAAGTTCATGCGTGCATTCGCGCCGATGGCCTTGTAGGTCGCCTTCGCGAACCGCCAGTCGCCATCGGTGGTCTCGTCCAGGCGGCCGCCCGACAGTTCAACGCCCACCTGCGCCCACGGACCCGCCTGCCAGCGGTAGCCCGCGCTCACGGCGACGGCATCCTGTTCGACGTCTTCGTAGATCCAGCCCTGGCCCGCCTGTACGCCGACGAAGAAACCGCCGTCCTCCTCTTTTTGGGCAGGCGCGGGAGAAACATGAGCCGGCGCCGGGTACGTCGGCGCCGGGTACGTC
>DASRYD010000132.1:0-2714 GCA_035653955.1 Pseudoxanthomonas sp. | reverse complement strand
TCGTCGGGCCGGCCAGTTCGTTCTCGTCCCAGGTCTTCGCCGCCGCGTAGCGCGCCGCAACGCCCTGGTGGCGCACGCCGCCGGCGACGCCGTCCAGCGCCTGGGCGGTGACCTTGCGCACCTCGATGCCCTTGCGCCGCGCGTTTTCCTCTATTTCGACCAGTCGCGGGTTCTTGCCGCCTTCGACCAGCACCTCACGCACGTTGTCCGCATCGTGTTCGATGGCAGAGACCACCGCGTTGACGCCGACGATCCATTGGTTCTGTTTGCTCATGGGGCTGGGATTGGGAGGCTCGGGCGGGGATTATCTCTTTTTGGCCGCCATCCCGGCTCGACCGGCCGTTCGACGGGCGAGAGCCGCCGGGATGATGGCCCGGAAATTCCCGAGCGGGCGAGAGCTCAATACTTCCGCTTGACCCGCTTCGCCGGCTTGCCGCGTTCCGGCAGCGGTTTCGCGCCGTCCGCATCGTCGACCAGGCGGAAATCGATCTTGCGGTCTTCCACGCTGGCCTTGAGCACGACGATGCGCACGCGGTCGCCTAGGCGGTATTCGTGGCCACGACGTTCGCCGGTGAGCGTCTTGCGCACCGCATCGAAGTGGTAGAAGTCGCGCGGCAACTGGGTCACGTGCACCAGCCCGTTGACCTTGGATTCGTCCAGCTCGACGAACAGGCCGAAGCTGGTCACGCCGCTGATGGTGCCGTCGAATTCCTTGCCGACATGGTCTTCCATCCATGCCGCGCGATAACGTTCGTCGACCTCGCGCTGGGCTTCGTCGGCGCGGCGCGAACGCTCGGAGCATTGCAACGACAGGCTGGCCATCGCGTGCGGCGAATAGGCATAGGCTTCCGGCTTGCCGCCGGCCAGCGCATGCTTGATCGCGCGGTGCACCAACAGGTCGGGGTAACGGCGGATCGGCGAAGTGAAGTGCGCATATGCCTCCAGCGCCAGGCCGAAATGGCCGATGTTGTCCGGCGCATACACCGCCAGCGACTGGCTGCGCAGGATCACCGATTCCAGCAAGGTCGCGTCCGGCCGTTCGCGGATCTTTTCCAGCAGGGCGCGGAAATCCTTCGGCCGGACCTTGGCCCATGGCGGCAGGCGCAGGGCGAATTCCTTGAGGAATTCCTCCAGGTCCGCGTACTTGGACTCCGGCGGCTTGTCGTGGTCGCGGTACGGCGCCGGCACGCACGCGTCGAGCAGGAACAGTGCGGCCTGCACGTTGGCCGCGATCATGCACTCCTCGATCAGCTTGTGCGCGTCGTTGCGCTGGAGCATGCCGGCCTGGGTGACCTCGCCCTTGGCGTCCAGCACGAAGCGCACTTCGCCGCTTTCGAACTCGATCGCGCCACGCTTGGCCCGTGCCTTGTCGAACAGCCGGTAGAGCTGGTGCAGGCGCTGGATCTGCGGCAGCAGCGGACCGATCTTGGCCAACGCCGCGTCGTGTTCGTCCTCAGGGATGCCTTCGCCCACCGCGTTCCAGACATCGGTGTAGGTCAGCCGCGCGTGCGAATGCATCACCGCTTCGTAGAAGCGCGATTCGCGCACGATGCCGTCGCGCCCCACCTGCATGTCGCAGCAGAAGCACAATCGGTCCACCTTCGGATTCAGCGAACAGATGCCGTTGCTCAGCGTCTCCGGCAGCATCGGCACCACGAAGCCCGGGAAGTACACCGAAGTCGCGCGCAGTTGCGCCTCGTCGTCCAGCGGCATGCCGGGACGTACGTAATGCGAAACATCGGCGATGGCCACGATCAGGCGGAAACCGTCCTTGTTCGGCTCGCACCAGACCGCATCGTCGAAATCCTTGGCGTCCTCTCCATCGATGGTGACCAGCGGCATCGGGCGCAGGTCGACGCGCCCGGCGATGTCGGCCGGCTGCACCTCCAGCGGCACCGCCGTGGCCTGGGCCAGCACTTCCGACGAGAACACGTGGGGAATGTCGTGGCCGTGGATCGCCGCCTCCACCGCCTGCGAGGCGGTCAGCTTGTCGCCCAGCACCACCCGCACCTTGCCGATCGGCGGGCGGTGCGCGTCCTGCGGCGTGGTGATTTCGGCGACCACCAGTTGCCCCGCCTTGGCGTCGTTGCGCGCGTCCTGCGGGATCAGCACGTTGCGCTGGATGCGTTTGTCGTCCGGCACCACGTAGCCGATGCCGGCTTCCTCGGTGTAACGGCCGAGCAGGCGGGTCAGACGGCGTTCCAGCACTTCGACGATGACGGCCTCACCGCGCCCGCGCCGGTCCACGCCGGTGATCGAGGCCAGCACCCGGTCGCCATGCGTCACCTTGCGCATCTCGTACGGCGGCAGGAACAGGTCGTCGCCGCCCTGCTCGGGGCGCAGGAAGCCGAAGCCATCGGGATTGGCGATCACGGTGCCCGGCACCAGGTCCGCGCGCGTTGCCGGCACGTAGCCGCCGCGGCGGTTCTGCAGCAACTGGCCATCGCGGACCATCGCAGCGAGACGCTTGTTCAGCGCTTCGAGGCGTTCCGGTCCGGCCAGGCCGAGCTGGTCGGCCAATATCTCGGCGGTCAGCGGGCCTTCCGACCTGGCCAACACGCCGAGGATCGCCTCGCGGCTGGCGATGGGATCGGCATAGCGCCG
The DNA here is from genome assembly GCA_035653955.1 of Pseudoxanthomonas sp. Taxonomy (GTDB): domain Bacteria; phylum Pseudomonadota; class Gammaproteobacteria; order Xanthomonadales; family Xanthomonadaceae; genus Pseudoxanthomonas_A. The sequence continues at coordinate 110 of DASRYD010000132.1, read as the reverse complement.
CGCCTCGCGCTCCGCGTGGGGATCGTGGAACCCGGATTGGGGCGCGTCGATGCGCTGCGGCTCGAACGGCAGCTTCGGCGCGGGACGGGCCCGGTTCACCGGCTCACCCC
>DASRYD010000131.1:0-2663 GCA_035653955.1 Pseudoxanthomonas sp. | reverse complement strand
GCTGGACCTGACCGACGCCGACGGCATGGCCGCGCTGTTCGACCAAGCGCGGCCGCAGCGCGTCGTGCACCTGGCCGCGCAGGCCGGCGTGCGCTATTCGCTGCAGAACCCGCAGGCCTATGTGCAGAGCAACCTGGTCGGTTTCGTCAATCTGCTGGAACTGTGCCGGCATCGCGGCGTGCAGCACCTCGCCTACGCCAGTTCGTCGTCGGTGTATGGCGATTCTGCGCTGCCGCCGTTCTCCGAAGAACAGCGCATCGACAAGCCGCGTTCGCTGTACGCCGCGACCAAGGCCGCGAACGAGCTGATGGCCTACACCTATGCGCAGTTGTACGGCCTGCGCGCGACCGGGCTGCGCTTCTTCACCGTGTACGGCCCGTGGGGCCGTCCCGACATGGCGCCGCTGCTGTTCAGCCGCGCGGTGCTGGCCGGACGGCCGATCGAGGTGTTCAACGAAGGCAGGATGCGGCGCGATTTCACCCATGTCGACGACATCGTCCGCGGCGTGCTCGGCGCGCTCGACCATCCCTCCGAAGAAGCCGTGCCGCACCGGGTGTTCAACCTGGGCAACCACACCCCGGTGGAGCTGGAGCGCTTCATCGCGGTGGTCGAACAGGCGGCCGGGCGCAAGGCCGAGAAGGTCTACAAACCGATGCAACCCGGCGACATGGTCGCGACGATGGCGGATACTTCGCGGGCGAAGGCGGCGTTCGGCTTCGAGCCGACCACGCCGATCGAGGCCGGCCTGCCGCCGGTGGTGGAATGGTGCCGCGAATACTTCGGGGAACGCGCGTGAGCGAAACGCCGCTGTTGTCGGTCGTCGTACCGGTCTACAACGAGGAAGACAACGTCGCGCCGCTGGTCGGCGAGATCGTCGCCGCGCTGCGCGGCAACGCGCTGTTGAAGGGCGGCGATTTCGAGATCGTCTACGTCGACGACCTGTCGAAGGACGCCACGCTGCAGCGCCTGCAGGCCCTGAAGGCGGACACGCCCGAACTGCGCGTCGTCCGCCACCTGTCCAACAGCGGGCAGAGCACCGCCGTGCGCAACGGGGTGAAGGCCGCGCGCGCGCCGTGGATCGCCACCCTTGACGGCGACGGCCAGAACGACCCGGCCGACATCCCGAAGCTGCTGGCCGAACGCGACCGGGCCGCGCCGGAAACCAAGCTGTTCGCGGGCTGGCGGGTCAACCGCCAGGATTCGGGCAGCAAGCGCTGGGCTTCGAAGTGGGCCAACGCGATCCGCTCGCGCATGCTGCGCGATTCCACCCCGGACACCGGCTGCGGGATCAAGCTGTTCGAGCGCGCCGCGTTCCTCGATCTGCCCTACTTCGACCACATGCACCGCTACCTGCCCGCGCTGATGCAACGCGCCGGCTGGAAGACCGTCAGCGTTCCGGTCAACCATCGCCACCGCGCCAGCGGGGTGTCGAAGTACAACAACCTCAACCGCGCCCTGGTCGGCATCCGCGACCTGCGCGGCGTGGCCTGGCTGATCGCGCGCAGCCGCCGCACCGCGGTGGAGGAAACCTGATGTCGCTGCTGGCCGTCGCGATGCAGGCCGCGCAGGCGCCTGGCGTCATGGACACGCCGTTGCCCTGGCTGGAATGGACCGGCATCCACATGAGTCCGTGGAAGCTGATCGGCCTGATCGGCGCGCTGATGTTCGGCGGACGCTGGCTGGTGCAGTTCGTCGCCAGCAAGCGCCAGGGCAAGCCGGTGATCCCGCGCCTGTTCTGGTACATGAGCATCGTCGGCAGCCTGATGACGCTGAGCTACTTCGTTTTCGGCAAGAACGATTCGGTCGGCATCCTGCAGAACCTGTTCCCGGCCTTCACGGCTTGCTACAGCCTGTATCTGGATGTCCGCCATCGCGGCTGGAAGCGGGACAAGGCCGGCCATTGACGCATTGCGGGCGGGCGTTGCGATTGTGTAACGCGCCCCCGCGCGGCTAGCCTATGCGGCGATGCCGTTCCTCCAGCGCTTCCGCCGACCCTCCCTGCTGCGCCTGCTCGCGCTGTGCGTGCTGTTGTCGGGCATGCTGGCGCAATCGGCGATGGCCGCGATCGGCGACGTGCACGAATTGAGCCACGACGGCACGGTGCAGGCGCATGCGGACGAGCTTCCGGGCGCCGGCGACGGCGAAGAGCCAGACGAAGGCGCCGGTCTGCAACACGCCTTGATGCACGCCGGACATTGCTGCGGCCCCCTGATCGCAATGCCGACGGCGGTGGTCTGGACGCCGATCGTGCGGCCCGGCCAGGCGCCCGCCTCCTTCCGCGCGAACGTGCCCACGCGGCGCATCGACGGTCCGTTGCGCCCTCCGATCGAAGCCTGACGCGTTTTCCGGCGATCCGCCGGACCATCCGTCACCGTCTTCTTCGGAGAACACCATGCATTCGCGTCCGGCGGCGTTGGCCGCCCTGACGGTTGCGTTGTGCCTGCCCGCGCAGGCGCAACCGCGACCTTTCGTTCCCGTGGCCCAGACCACGCCTTCCATACCCCGCGCGGATGCGCGCAGCGGCTCCACCCTCACCCTCGACGATGCGTTCGCCCGCGTCCAGGGCCAGCATCCGGATCTGCGCCTGTTCGGCAATCGACGCAGCGTGCTGGAAGCCGAACGCGACCTCGCCGCCCGGAAGCCGCCCCTGGTGGCCGGCGCCA
>DASRYD010000130.1:0-1964 GCA_035653955.1 Pseudoxanthomonas sp. | reverse complement strand
ACGAGGATGCCGGTCGGCTTGCCGGCCGCGTCGCGGCGGATCACGCCGCCATCCGGCTGCCAGTCGCCGGACAGATCGCGCGACACCGCACGCATGGCCGCGCTGTTGGCCCAGCCCGCATGACCGTCGATGCGCGATAGCCATACCGGACGATCGGGGAACAGCGCATCCAGTTCCGCCGCGCTCGGATACGTCTTCTCCGGCCAGTCGTTCTGGTCCCAACCACCGCCGAGCAGCCATTCGCCGGGCTTCAGGCCGGCCGCCTTCGCCTTCAGGCGCGCGAAGATCTCGTTCTTGTCGCGGGTGCCGGTCAGGTCCGCACCCATCATCGAAAAGCCGAGTCCGCTGACGTGCGCATGCGCGTCGATCAGACCGGGAATCACCGTGGCGGAACCCACGTCGAGGCGTCGCGCGTCCGGATAGCGCTTGAGCAATGCCGCCGTGTCGCCCAGGACCAGGATGCGCCCCTGCTCGTCGAAAGCCATGGCCTGCGCGCGCGGCTGCGAGGTGTCCATCGTGTGGATCCGCGCGGCGCTGAGCACCGTCACCTTCGCCGCCCAGACCTGCACCGGCACGGCGACCATGGCCGCCGACAACATCCAGCATAACTTCCGCATCCCCGTCGCTCCCGCAGCTTCAGAAACGCGGACTGTGCGCAAACGCCCGCGACGACGCAAGCACGCGCTTCACAAAGCCTCAGTCCAGGCGCTTGCGGAAACGCAGGATCGCCAGCGCCAGCATCGCCGCGGTGAAGGCCAGCAAGGCCAGCACGTCCGGCCACAGTTCGGCCAACGTGGCGCCGCGCAGGACGATGCCACGAATCAGGCGCATGAAATGGGTCAGCGGCAGGACTTCGGCGATCCATTGCGCGAACCTGGGCATGCCGTCGAACGGGAACATGAAGCCCGAAAGCAGGATCGATGGCAGGAACAGGAAGAACGCCATCTGCATCGACTGGAACTGGGTCTTCGCCGCTGTCGACACCAGCAGGCCCAGGGTCAGGTTGGCCACGATCAGCAGCACCGACGCGCCGTACACGTCGAACAGGCTGCCGCGGATCGGTACCTGGAACAGCAGCGAACCCAGCAGCAACACCACGGTCACCTGCACCAGGCCGACGACGATGTAGGGCAGCACCTTGCCAACCATCAGCTCGCCGCTGGATACCGGCGTGGTGATCAGCAATTCGAGGTTGCCGCGCTCGCGTTCGCGCACGATCGCCATCGCGGTGAACATCACCATGGTCATGGTCAGGATCACCCCGACCAGGCCCGGCACCACGTTGATCGCCGACACGCGCCGCGGGTTGTACAGCGGCAGGACGCTTATCTGCCCTGCCTGCAGGCCGTTGCCGCCATCCAGCGGCATCGCCGCCAATTGCCGCGCGGTGGCCTGCACCGAGATGTCGCTGCCGTCGACGATCACCTGCATGGCTTCGCGATGGTCGATGCGGCGGCGTTCGAAGTCCTGAGGCACCACCACGCCGACCTTGATCCGCCCTTCGCGCAGCAGCGCCTGCAGTTCCTGCGGGGTGCGCGCGCCGGCCACCGGCCGTATCACTCCGGTGGCGAACAGGTCCTGCACCAGCGCGCGCGAGCCGGCGGTGTCGGCCATGTCCGCGACCGCCGCCGGCAGGTTGCGCACGTCCGGGTTGATCGCGTAGCCGAACAGCAGCAACTGCAGGGTCGGAATGCCGATCATCATCGCCACGGTCATCCGGTCGCGCGCCATCTGCCGCACTTCCTTCAGCATCACCGCGAACACCTGCCGGGCCTTCATGCCGCCCGCGCCCCCGCGCTGCCGTGGGTGGCCGAGACGAACACGTCCTCCAGGTTCGGTTCGATCACCGCGACGTCCGCCTCGACGCCTTGCGTACGCAACGCTTCGCGCATGCGCGAAGCGGCATCGCCGTTGCCGGCGCACAGCACGCGCAGTTCGTTGCCTATCTGGGCAACGCTGAGCAC
>DASRYD010000129.1:0-4938 GCA_035653955.1 Pseudoxanthomonas sp. | reverse complement strand
GCATCGCCGCCCTGCTCGACCCGGGTTCGCCGTTCCTGGAAATCGCGCCGCTCGCCGCCGAAGGCATGTACGACGACGCGGCGCCGGCCGCGGGCATGGTCGCCGGCATCGGCCGCGTGCAGGGACAGGAGGTGGTGATCGTCGCCAACGACGCCACGGTCAAGGGCGGCACCTACTTCCCGATGACGGTGAAGAAGCACTTGCGCGCGCAGCAGGTCGCGCAGGAAAACCGCCTGCCGTGCGTCTACCTGGTCGACTCCGGCGGCGCCTTCCTGCCGCTGCAGGACGAAGTCTTTCCGGATCGCGAGCATTTCGGACGCATCTTCTACAACCAGGCGCGGTTGAGCGCGGAGAACATCCCGCAGATCGCCGTGGTGATGGGCTCGTGCACCGCGGGCGGCGCCTACGTGCCGGCGATGTGCGACGAATCGATCATCGTCAAGGAACAGGGCACGATCTTCCTCGGCGGCCCGCCGCTGGTCAAAGCGGCCACCGGCGAAGTCGTCGATGCCGAGGCGCTCGGCGGCGCCGACGTGCACACCAGCGTTTCCGGCGTGGCCGATCACTTCGCCGAGGACGACCGCCATGCGCTGCAGATCGCGCGCAACCTGGTCGGCAACCTCAATCGCGGCAAACGCCTGCCGCTGGCGGTGCGCGAAGCGCGCGAACCGGCCTATCCGGCCGAACAGCTGTACGGCATCGTGCCGAAGGACACCCGTCGCCCGTTCGATATCCGCGAGGTCATCGCGCGCATCGTCGACGCTTCGGAATTCGACGAATTCAAGGCGCGCTACGGCAAGACCCTGGTGACCGGCTTCGCCCACATCCACGGCTACCCGATCGGCATCGTCGCCAACAACGGCATCCTGTTTTCGGAAAGCGCGCTGAAGGGCGCGCACTTCATCGAACTATGCAACCAGCGCGGCATCCCGCTGGTGTTCCTGCAGAACATCACCGGCTTCATGGTCGGCCGCAAGTACGAGAACGCGGGCATCGCCAAGGACGGGGCGAAGATGGTCACTGCGGTGGCCTGCTCCAGCGTGCCGAAGTTCACCGTGGTGATCGGCGGCAGCTTCGGCGCCGGCAATTACGCGATGTGCGGGCGCGCCTACGGCGCGCGCTTCCTGTGGATGTGGCCGAACGCGCGCATCAGCGTGATGGGCGGCGAGCAGGCGGCATCCGTGCTCGCGACGGTGAAGCGCGACGGCATCGAGGCCAAGGGCGGCAACTGGTCGGCCGAAGAGGAAGAGGCCTTCAAGGCGCCGATCCGCGCCCAGTACGAAAACCAGGGCAATCCCTATTACGCCACGGCCCGGCTGTGGGACGACGGGATCATCGATCCGGCCGACACCCGCCGCGTGCTCGGTCTGGCGATTTCCGCCTCGCTCAATGCACCGGTCGAGCCGGCGAAGTTCGGCGTATTCCGCATGTAAATGGCGGACCCTCATTCAGTTTTGTATGAGGAATTCCTTACAAGTACTTGTCCCGAAAGCGGTTCGGTGATATCCATCACGTCGTCTTGTCGCCGATCGCGCGATATTTGTAGGCCTTTCGCCCGGAGATCCACCCATGTCCATGTGGAAAGACCAGAACAACGCCAAGAAAGACGCCCCCGTGCCGCCCGCACCGGAGCCGCTGCGCGAAGCCCCGGCGGCCGCCCAGTTCACCCCGACCGTCACCGCCCCGGCTGCCGCGGCGGGCGCCCGTGACGTCAAGGAATCCCTGATCTCGGCCGACCTGACCATCGAAGGCAAGATCGAAGGCGCCGGCCACGTGCGCATCGCCGGCAAGTTCAAGGGCGATGTCAACGTGCAGGGCGACCTGACCATCGAACGCGGCGCCAAGGTCAATGGCAGCGTCAAGGCGAAGAAGATCACCATCGCCGGCGAGCTGGAAGGCAACATCGATGCCGCCACCCAGGTCGAACTGCTCGCCTCGGGCGCGCTGATCGGCGACGTCAAGGCCGGCACGCTGACCGTTGCCGCCGGTTCGCGCATGCGCGGCCAGGCCGACTTCGGCTGGGACGACGCCAAGTCGTCCGCGCGCAACGGTTCGAGCCACGATACCGACGCATGAGCACGCCGCGCCCGGGCAGCGCAGGCGCCACCCGGGTCTGCCCGCACTGCAAGGTCACGATCCTCGAGACCGCGGCGGTCTGCCCGTCGTGCAAGCACCACCTGCGCTTCGACGAAAGCGCCGCGTCGCGGCGCATTTCGCCGGTGGTCACGCCCTTGCAGGTCGAAGGCATCGTGCAGCATCCGCCCGACGGCGGGCCGTGGGAATACACCGTGGTGGTAGTGATCCGCAACGACGCCGGCAAGGAAATCGCCCGCCAGGTGGTCGGTGTCGGCGCGCTGCAGCCTGGCGAGCAGCGCAGCTTCTCGCTGGCCGTCGAAGTGGTGCAACGCGACGATCTGTCGGGGAAATTCCGGCGCCACTGAAGTACGCGGAAAAGGCGCCGTAAGTCGGTATTGCGTTCCCCGGCCTGCGCCAGCCGGACAACGGATTCGCAACGCCTAGGATTTGCCGCAGCTGTTGCATCCGCCGCAGGCATCCCCCGCCATGCCTGTTTCCGGGGCGACCCAGCGACCCAGCCTGCGCTGCCATGCAGGCTTGCCATCGCGCAGCAGCGGCAGGGCCAACGCGATGCGCAGCTTGCGCATCGGGCCCGGGAACTGCTTCTTCGCCACTACCCACGCGCTGAGCAGCACGGCGACCGCGATGACGACGTACTGGAGCCACAGCGCCATTTCAGCCCGCCCCCAGCGCCGTGGCGATCTGGTAGGTCAGCAACGAGGCGAAATACGCCAGCGCGAACAGATAGGCCATCGCGGCCAGCATCTTCTTCCACGAATTGGTTTCGCGCTTGATCGTCGCCAGCGTGGAGATGCACATCGGCGCGTAGATGTACCAGACCAGCAGCGACAGCGCAGTGGCGAGCGACCAGCCTTGCGAAATCAGCGGCGATAGCGCTTGCGCCGCAGCCGTGTCGTCGGCGGCCGACAGCGCATACACCGTGGCCAGCGAGGACACCGCGACTTCGCGCGCGGCCAAGCCGGGGATCAACGCGATGCAGATCTGCCAGTTGAAGCCGAGCGGCGCGAACACCGCGGTCATCGCATGGCCGATGCGTCCGGCGAAGCTGTAGTCGATGGCCGGCCCCACGGCGTCGGCGGGCGCGGCCGGGAACGACAACAGGAACCAAAGCAGGATGGTCAACGCGAGGATGATGCCGCCCACGCGCTTGAGGAAGATCATCGCGCGCTCGTACAGGCCGATCAGCACGTCGCGCAGGTTCGGCAGGCGATACGACGGCAGTTCCAGCAACAGCGGATGCTCGCCCTTGTCGCGCCGCCATTTCTTCATCACCCACGACACGACCAGCGCACTGGCGATGCCGGCGGCGTACAGACCGAACAGCACCAGTCCTTGCTGGTTGAACACTCCCCATACGGTCTTCTGCGGAATGAACGCGCCGATCAGCAATGCGTACACCGGCAGCCGCGCCGAACAGGTCATCAGCGGCGCGACCAGGATCGTGGCCAGGCGATCGCGCGGGTCCTGGATGCTGCGCGTGGCCATGATGCCGGGAATGGCGCAGGCAAAACTGGACAGTAGCGGGATGAAGGAACGCCCGGACAAGCCGGCCGAGGCCATCATCTTGTCCAGCAAAAAGGCCGCACGCGGCAGGTAGCCGCTTTCTTCCAGCGCGAGGATGAAGGCGAACAGGATCAGGATCTGCGGCAGGAACACGATGACCCCGCCGACGCCCGCGATGATGCCCTTGACCAGCAGGCTGTTCAGCGGTCCCGGCGGCAATGCCGCGCCGACAGATTCGCCCAGCCAGGCGGTCGCGGCGTCGATGCCGTCCATCAGCGGCGTCGCCCAGGCGTACACCGCCTGGAAGATCAGGAACATCACCACCGCGAGCGCTAGCAGGCCCAACACCGGATGCAGCAGCCAGCGGTCCAGCGCGTCGTCGATCTTCGCGGTGCGCGTAGGCATGTCCACGGCCAGGGCGAGCAGGCGCCGGGTTTCGGCATGGATGTCCGCGTCTTCGCCCATGCGGCCGGTGGGCGCATGCAGGTTTTCGGCGATGTGGTCGATCCGTTCGACCAGCGCGCGCGCGCCGTTGCGGCGCACCGCGATGGTTTCGACCACCGGCACGCCCAACTCGCGCTGCAACGCGTCCAGGTCGATGCCGATGCCGCGCTGGCGGGCCGCATCCATCATGTTGACCGCGACGATCATCGGCTTGCCCAGTTCGCGCAGTTCCAGCGCGAAACGCAGATGCAGGCGCAGGTTGGTCGCGTCCATCACGCAGACCAGCACGTCGGGCGCGGCTTCGCCCGGATAGAAGCCGCGGATCACGTCGCGCGCCACCGCTTCGTCGAGGCTGGCGGCATTGAGGCTGTACGCGCCCGGCAAGTCGAGCACCGCGTACTGGCGGCCATTGGCGCCGCTCAGGCGGCCTTCCTTGCGCTCGACGGTGACGCCGGCATAGTTGGCGACCTTCTGCCGGCTGCCGGTCAGCTGGTTGAACAGCGCGGTCTTGCCGCAGTTCGGGTTGCCGACCAGGGCCAGGCGCAGCGGAACGGCGGCGGCGTTCACGACGCGTCTCCATTGCGCAGCCTGACCCGCTTCGCCTCGGCATGGCGCAAGGCGAAACGGGTGAAGCCGACCTGCACCAGCATCGGCTCCGCCCCCAGCGGCCCATGCGCGACCACCTGCACCGGCTCGCCGGCGACGAAACCGAGTTCGCGCAGGCGCCGCGCGATGGGATCGTTCGCGCCGTGGTCTTCGACGGCTTCGACGATGGCGGGACGTCGCCGTGGCAGTTCGTTGAGGGTCACGCCAAGACTCAAATGGGAATTGTTCTCATTCTAGCACCGACCGCCGTACAGGGGCGGATGCGATGGGGGCAACGCTATGATTCGC
>DASRYD010000128.1:0-3157 GCA_035653955.1 Pseudoxanthomonas sp. | reverse complement strand
AGGCACAGCACCAGCACCAGGCCGATCATCAAGGCGCGCGAATTACGCCACAGCGGCCACAGCGCTCCGCCAAGCACGACGAGGGTCAATGCGGCTGCGATGGCGACGAAGGCGGCCATCACCACTCCTGCCCATCGTCGTCGGGCAGCGCCGCGCCGCTGCGTCGCTTCAGCACGCGCGCCAGCACCACGGCGCCAACCAGCAGAAGCAGCGCCGGGCCGAACCACAGCAGCCAGGTGCGGCTTTCGACCTGCGGGCGGTACAGCACGAACTCGCCGTAACGCTCGACCAGGTAGCGCTTGATCTCGGCGTCGCCGCGGCCTTGGTGCATCAGTTCCAGCACTTCGCGGCGCAGGTCGTGGGCGATCTGCGCATTGGAGTCGGCCAGCGACTGGTTCTGGCATTTCACGCAACGTAGTTCGCCGGTCAGGTCGTGGAAGCGCGTTTCCTCGGCCGCGTCGCGGAATTGCAGCGGGGTAGGGTCGCTGACCTGGGCGAGGGCGAGGGTCGGCAGGAACAGGAAGACGAGTAGGGCCAATGTCAGCAAGACGGAAAAGAAACCGCCGTCATGACCCGACATTTGTCGGTTGAAAACCCCGCGCAGGCGGGAATCGCTCTTCGCTTTTGCAGCGGGTGCAAGCAAGAGCGATTCCCGCCTGCGCGGGAATGACGAATGAAAGTGATGCGCGCAATTGGCCTTCATCGCTGCGTCATTTCCCCGCGTCAAGCTTGTCCAGCAACGGCACCAGCTCATCCTTGATGATCCGATCGTCCACCGGACCGACATGCTTCCAGCGCACGATGCCGGCGGCGTCGACCAGGAAGGTTTCCGGCGCGCCATAGATGCCCCAGTCCAGCGCGGCGCGGCCCTCGGTGTCGACGATCACGTCGGTGTACGGATTGCCGAACTGCTCCAGCCAGGCCTTCGCGTCGGCGGGTTCGTCCTTCAGGTTGTAGCCGATGAAGCGAACGCGCTTGGTGTAGGCGAAGCGCGAGATCACCGGATGCTCGACCCGGCATTCGGGGCACCAGCTGCCCCAGACGTTCAGCACGAAGGGCTTGCCGCGCAGGTCGGCGAGGGTCAGGCGCTGTCCGGGCGCGTGCAGCAGCGGCAGGTCGAAAGCCGGCGCCGGTTTACCGATCAGCGCCGACGGCAGCGCGTCGCGGTCGGTATCGCCGGAGCGGCGCACGCCGTAGAACAGCAGCGCGACCAGGCCGATGAAGAACAGGCCGATGATGACCGCGGCGAACACGAACGCACCGTGGCCTTTCTTCTGCGGGGCGGGGGAATTCGGAGTGTTCATGGCTTGCTCGGTTCTGGGGCGCGGCGGTTTTCAACCGCCGAATGGCGGGTAAAGCGCCGGTCGGTGGCGGCGATGAATCCGCCCAGGGCCATCAGCAGTGCGCCGAACCAGATCCAGCGCACGAACGGCTTCACGTGCACGCGAACCGCCCAGGCTTCGCCGCCCAGCGGTTCGCCCAAGGCGACGTACAGGTCGCGCAGCGCGCCGCCGCGGATGCCGGCTTCGGTCATGACCTGGCCGCCGGCGGCGTAGGCGCGTTTTTCCGGATGCAGGGTGGTCACGCGATCGGAACAGGCGCGATCGAGGACGACTACCGTGCCGCGGTCGGCCATGTAGTTCGGGCCTTCGCGGCGCTCCACGCCGCCGAATCTTGCGCAGTACGCGCCCAGCGGCACGCTGTCGCCCGGCTTCATCGAGAGTTCGCGCTGCACGCTCAGCGCGTCGGTCAGCAGCGCGCCGACCAGGAACACCGCGATGCCGCAATGGGCGAAGCACATGCCGAGCATTTCCGCGGTGAACTTGCCGTTGGCCTTCACTCGCGTCCATACGAAGCGCAGCGTGCCGAGTCCGACCCACGCGGCGGCGGCGATGCCGGCGGCGGTCTTCCACTTGCCCTGCGGGGCCATGAAATACGCGACGGCGGCCAGCACGATGGCGAACGCCAGCCACGGCAGCAGCATCGCCAGCGGCTTCGAAACCTGTTCCTTCTGCCAGCGGGTCAGCGGCCCGAACGGCAACAACGCGACCAGTGGCGCCATCAGCACGAAGAACAGCAGGCCGAAGTAGGGCGGGCCGACCGAGATCTTGCCCAGGTCCAGCGCATCGGCCAGCAACGGATACAAGGTGCCCAGCAGCACCATCGCGCAGGCCGCGGCGAGCAGCAGGTTGTTGGCCAGCAGCAGGGTTTCGCGGGAACTGGCGGCGAAGCGCGTGCGCGTGTCGTCCGCGTCATCGCTCAGCGAGGATGCGCGCAGGCCGTACAGCAGCAGCGAGCCACCGATGACGATGGCCAGGAACACCAGCACGAACAGGCCGCGCGTCGGGTCCGCCGCGAACGCGTGCACGCTGGTCAGCACGCCCGAGCGCACCAGGAACGTGCCCAGCAGCGACAGCGAGAACGCGGCGATGGCCAGCAGCAGGGTCCAGCCGCGGAAGCTGCCGCGCTTTTCGGTCACCGCCTGCGAATGCAGCAGCGCCGCGCCGGCCAGCCATGGCATGAAGCTGGCGTTCTCGACCGGGTCCCAGAACCACCAGCCGCCCCAGCCCAGTTCGTAGTACGCCCACCAGCTGCCCAGGGCGATGCCGAGGGTCAGGAAGCCCCACGCCACGTTGGTCCACGGCCGCGTCCAGCGCAGCCAGCGCGCATCGACGTCGCCGTCGAGCAGGGCGGCGATGGCGAAGGCGAACGGCACCACGAAACCCACGTAGCCGACGTACAGCATCGGCGGGTGGATGATCATGCCCGGGTCCTGCAGCAGCGGGTTGAGGTCGCGGCCTTCGGCGACGGCCGGCAGCAGGCGTTCGAACGGATTGCTGGTGAAGATCAGGAACGACAGGAAGCCGACCGCGACCACGCCCATCGTGCCCAGCACGCGGGCGATCACCGTGTCGGGCAACGCGCGCGAGAATCGCGCCACGGCTGCGGTCCACAGCGCCAGCACCAGCGCCCACAGCAGCAGCGAACCTTCGTGCGAACCCCATACCGCCGTGTAGCGGTAGACCAGCGGCAGCAGCGAGTTGGAATTGTCGGCGACGTACTTGACCGAGAAATCGCCGGTGACGAAGGCGACGGTCAGTGCCGCGAACGCGCCGAGCACGCACGCCAGCTGCGCGTAGGCCGCCGGCCGCGCCAC
>DASRYD010000127.1:0-5362 GCA_035653955.1 Pseudoxanthomonas sp. | reverse complement strand
GGCGCAAGGCGGTCGAGACCCGCGGCTTCGCCGGCGGTTCGGCGCCGGTGACGGTCTGCTCATCCCGCGCGATCGCCGCGCGCCGCAAGCGGACATAAGCGGGGGAGCCCTCTGCGCCCATCCCATGTATTCCAATGAAACATATGTTCTGACGAATATTTCATTGGTATGGCATGTCTTGCCTCTTCTAAGCTCCGACGCAGCCCGGCAGATGACGGTTGATCGTGCGTCCGGCCGAGGTAGCGCTACCTAATCCAACCGCATGTCATGTGTCCTGGGAGGGAACATTCATGTCAACGCTCCGTAGCCGCCCGGCCAATCCGGGCGCACGCGCCGCTTCCACCCGCGCCCTGAAGCACACGGTCATCGCCCTGACCATCGCCACGCTTTTGGGAGCCAACGCCCACGCGCAGGAAGCGTCGACAGGCGAAGACAAGGACAAGAAGGAGGTCACCGATCTCGACAAGGTGCAGGTCACCGGCATCCGTGCTTCGGTCTACCGCGCCCAGGACATCAAGCGCGACGCCGAGACCTTCGTCGATTCGGTCACCGCGCAGGACATCGGCGCATTGCCCGACCGCAGCGTCACCGAGACCCTGTCGCGCATCCCCGGCGTCACCATCGACCATTTCCTGTCCGTCGGCGATCCGGAACACTTCTCGGCCGAGGGCAGCGGCGTGCAGGTGCGGGGCCTGACCCAGGTGCGTTCCGAGTTGAACGGGCGCGACAGCTTCTCCGCTTCCGGCGGCCGCAGCCTCAGCTTCCAGGACGTGCCGTCCGAGCTGATGTCCGGCGTCGACGTCTACAAGAACCAGAAGGCCGACATGATCGAGGGCGGCCTGGGCGGTTCGGTCGACCTGCGCACCTTCATGCCGTTCGATTTCAAGGGTTCGAAGTTCGCCGTGTCGATGAGCGCGAACAAGGGCGACTTCGCCAAGAAGCTCGAGCCTTCCGGTTCCGTGCTGTACAGCAACCGCTGGAACACCGACGCGGGCGAATTCGGCGTGCTGGTCGACATTGCGCATTCGGGATTGGCCACGCGCACCGACGGCATGTTCCTGCGGCCGTTCTTCAACACCCGCAACGATCTGAACAACGACGGCGTCAAAAACGAGACCCTGTGGTTGCCGCGCGGCGCCGACTGGCGCACGCTGACCTACGACCGCGAACGACAGGGCGGCTACCTGGCCTTGCAATGGCGCCCCCGCGCCGGTCTCGAGTTCTACGCCACCGGCTTCCAGAGCCGCTACGACGAGCTGTGGTACGAGGACGCCATCTTCGTCGGGAACGACCCCACCCAGGTGGCGCTGGATGCGAGCCAGCCCTACGAGCTCGACGGCGACGTGTTCCGCTCGGGCCGGCTGACCCAGGCCGGCGGCATGCCGATGGGCACCGACATCCGCGCCTCGCACCGCAAGTCCAGGACCACCGATTTCTCGGTGGGCATGAAGTGGCAGTTCAGCGATGCCACCGACTTTTCGACCGACTTCCAGTACATCAAGGCCACCACCAAGGGTCTGGATTCCACGGTATCGCTGGGCCTGAACGTGCCCTACATCGACGTCGATCTTGGCGGCGGCCTGCCGTCCATCGGCGTGGATCCGCAATTCACCACGAACCCCGCGAATTACTACTGGGGCTTCACGATGGATCACCGCGACGACAACTTGGGCAAGGAACTGGCCTGGCGCGCGGATCTGAAGCACAGCTTCGACGACGGCTTCATCAAGTCGTTCAAGGTCGGCGTGCGCGCGACCGACCGCGACGCCACCAACGTCAACACCGGCTACGACTGGCAACCGGTATTCCAGACCTGGATGCAATGGTGGGCGCTGCCCGGTGGCGTGCCGTTGCCCGGGCTGGACCTGAGCAGCACGGTCAACACCAGCCTGACCCACCTGAACCAGTTCTCCAATTTCTACCAAGGCAAGGCCAACACTCCGGGCCAGTTCTATGCGCCGATCCTGGCGACCGCGCTGGGGTTCCCGGCCAGCTACCAGGACATCCACGCCGCGGCGGCTCCCTACTACAACTGCTGCTACGGCGCGATCACGCCGCGCAACCTGTCCGATCCGCAGTGGCGCAACGAGCAGGGCGAGCGCACCTACGCGGCCTACGCCATGCTGAACTTCGGTTTCGACGACCTGCGGCTGGATGGCAACATCGGCGTGCGCGCGATCCGCACCGAGAACGAAGCAAACGGCTTCCTGGTCTGGCCGAACACGAGCACGGCGCCCTACCTCGGCCATGGCCAGAGCGAGCCGATCGCCGCCCAGAACAGCTATACCGACGTGCTGCCCAGCGCCAATATCAAGTGGGAGTTGGCCGACAACCTGATCCTGCGCTTCGCCGCGTCCAAGGCCATCGCCAGGCCCAGCTTCAACGAGCTGCAGGCCTATCAGATGCTCAGCGTGGCCGTCAATCAAGACCATGTGGTCGGTGGACAGGCTTGCCGCGACATCCAGAACGGGGGTACGCCGGACGACCCCAGTGACGATCCGACGGTCTTGCCTGCGGGTTGCATGGATCTGACCAGCGATGTCTACGGCAATCCGCACCTGACCCCGATGAAGGCCAACCAGTTCGACCTGTCGCTGGAGTGGTACTTCAATCCGGACCATGGCGGCATGGCGTGGATCAACCTGTTCCGCAAGGATCTGAAGGACTATTTCCGCCGCCAGGCGCGGTTCGAAACCTACAAGGGCGACGACGGCAACGACTACGAGTATCTGGTCACCCGCCCGGTCAACACCGGTACGGCCAAGATCCAGGGCGCGGAAATCGGCTGGAACCAGTTCTTCGACTTCCTGCCGGGGCCGTTGAATGGCCTGGGCATGTCGGCCAACTACACCTACATCGACAGCAGCACCAACGTGCCGAACGACCCGAGCGTGGTGCCCCGGGACACCGACGGTTCGTACTACGGCAAGCTGCCGGCCGATGGCCTGTCCAAGAATTCCTACAACGTGGCCGTGTTCTACGAGAAGGGTCCGTGGCAGGTGCGTTTTGCCTACAACTGGCGCAGTGAATTCCTGTTGTCGGTGGGAGCCAACGGCTACAACGGCACCAACAACAACCTGGACGAGGAATCGATCGCCTGGAAGTTGCCGGTGTACAGCGACGCCTACGGCCAGCTGGATGGTTCGATCTTCTACCGCTTCTCGGAAAACGTGCAGATCGGCCTGGAGATGAACAACCTCAACAACGCCGAGCAGCGCACGATCATGAAGCAGAACGGTGCGGGCAGCCATGTCACCTCCTGGTACGTGAACGACCGGCGTTACGCGGCGACCCTCCGCTTCACGTTCTGATCGTCAGGCGGCCGGGCAGGGAAGTTCGCTTCCCTTCCCGGTCCCTCTCGAGAGTGTGCTCCACGCAAGGCGCACCGGCTCTCCCTCCGTACCGGAGAATCCGATGCACAGGTTTTTCCCCACATTCCTCCTCCTGCTCCTCCTCCTCCTCGCGCCCGCTGCGCTTGCGCAGGAAGCTTCCACCGGCTATCGCTGGCACAACGTTCCCGTCGGCGGCGGCGGCTTCGTCAGCGGGCTGGTGTTCCACCCCGGCGAAAAGGGGTTGCTGTACGCACGTACGGACATGGGCGGCGCGTATCGCTGGCTGCCTGAGCAACGCAGGTGGCAGCCGTTGCTCGACTGGATGGGTGAAGAAGACAAGGGGCGCTTCGGCGTGGAGAGCATCGCGCTGGATCCCACCGACCCGGAGCGCGTCTATCTGGCCGTCGGCACCTACACCACCGAGCGCTCCGGCAATGCCGCGATCCTGCGCTCGAGCGATCGCGGCCGCAGCTTCGCGCGCAGCGAGCTGCCGTTCAAATTGGGCGCCAACGAACTGGGCCGCGGCAACGGCGAGCGGCTCGCCGTCGATCCGAACGACGGCCGCGTGCTGATGCTGGGTTCGCGCACGCACGGATTGTGGCGCAGCAGCGATCGCGGCGCGCATTGGTCGCGGGTTGAAAGTTTCCCGGCCATCGCGACCTCGCCGTCGGCCAGCGCGGAGAACCGCTGGCGCAGGCAGCAGATCGGCATCGTCTTCGTCGTGTTCGAGCCGGGCAGCGGCAAGCCGGGTTCGCCGACGCCGCGCATCTATGCCGGCGTGTCCACGCGCGAGGCCAGCCTGTACGTATCCGACGACGCCGGCGCGAGTTGGCGCCCAGTCGCCGGTCAGCCCGTCGGCCTGCGCCCCAACCACATGGCGCGTGCCGGCGATGGCGCGTTCTACCTGAGTTACGGCGACGAACCCGGCCCCGACGTCATGCACAATGGCGCGGTGTGGAAGTTCGAGCCCGCGCAGCAACGCTGGACCGATGTCACCCCAGCGCCGCAATCGATCGACTCGGAAGGCGACGGTTTCGGCTGGGGCGCAGTCGCGGTGGATCCGCGCAATCCGCGCACGCTGATCGCCAGTACGTTCTGCCGCTACGGCCCGCGCGACGAGCTGTTTCGCAGCGTTGATGGCGGCAAGACCTGGAAGGCGGTTTTCGCCAAATCCGACTTCGACCACAGTGCGTCTCTGTGGACCGCACAAGCCACGCCGCACTGGCTGGCAGACCTGGAAATCGATCCGTTCGATTCCGACCGCGCGTTGTTCGTCACCGGCTATGGCATCTGGGCCTCGCGCAACCTCGGCGCGTTCGACGGCGGCGGCCGCGTGCAGTGGCGGTTCGACAACATCGGCCTGGAGGAAACCGTGCCGCTGGCGCTGCTCAGCCCGCCGCAGGGCGCGCACCTGATCAGCGGCCTGGGCGATATCGATGGCTTCGTCCACGATGCGCTGGACAAGACCACGGTGCAGTTCGCGCGGCCGCCGCGTTACAACAATACCCATGACCTGGCCATGGCCGGGCGGGCGACCGGAGTGCTCGCCCGCACCGGATACTTCCACGACGATCCCGGCAACGTGCCGCATGCGGCGTACTCGCGCGACGGCGGGCGCAGCTGGCGCGTGTTCGCCAGCGATCCGCCCGGCGGCGGCGTGGCGGGGCGCATCGCCCTGTCCGCCGACGGCAAGCGCGCGATCCTGCAACCGCGCAAGGGCGCGCACTGGCTTACTGCGGATTTCGGCGGTCATTGGCAGTCCGTTCGAGGCCTGGCGGAGACCGCGACAGTGGAGGGCGACCGTTTCGACGCCAACCTCTTCCATGCTTTCGACGCCTCCACTGGCGCGCTGTTCGCCAGCGTCGACGGCGGCGTGGAATTCCGCCAAGTCGCGGCCGCTGCGGAAGGTACGACTGAAGTCGGCGACGACACCCGCGTCGAAATGCATCCGGATCCGCGGCGCGACGGCGGTGTCTGGATCGCCGCCGGGTCGCGCGGCCTGCAACGTTGGGCAGCCGGCAAGCTGGTGC
>DASRYD010000126.1:0-3473 GCA_035653955.1 Pseudoxanthomonas sp. | reverse complement strand
GGCGAAAGCAGCGCGGACATCCGCGCCCGCGTCGAGCGCGCCCGCGCGGTGCAGCAGGCACGCGCCGGCAAGACCAATGCGCAACTCGGCCAATCGGAAACGATGCACTGGTGCCGCCTGCGCGAAAAGGACCAGGCGTTGCTGGAACGCGCGATCGAACGCCTGCAACTGTCCGCCCGTTCGATGCACCGCATCCTGCGCGTGGCCCGCACCATCGCCGACCTGGCCGGCAGCGACGCCATCGACACTCCCCACCTCACCGAGGCGATCGGTTACCGGAAACTGGAACGCGGCGACAGTACGCAGCGCGCGGCCTGATCAGAATCACCTAGAATTTTGCAAGAGCGATCCTGTGGGAACGACCCAGGTCGCCCACATACTTATCCGGGCTTTCCTCCGCGCGCCCAGGCCCTGCGGTTCGGATCGAGTTCGTAGGTCTGCATCGTCGGTGCGCGCAGGCCGAGGCCGCATACAGCCAAGGGTCCTTCGGTCCAGTGGGTCAAGCCGAACGCGCGCTCCAGGTCGGCTTCGTTGATCGCGGCGGTGACGTAGCTGCCCAGCCCCAGTTCGGTCGCGCTCAGCAGCAGGGTCTGCGACAAGTGGCCGACGTCGAGGATGCAGACGCGGTAGGCCTTGGGGTGATTGCGGTATTTCCAGTAGTTGCGCACGAAGCGCGGCGCCAGCACGCACAGCACCGGCGCGTCGGCGAACCATTGCTGGCCGCCGACCGCGATCCACGACAGGAATTCCAGCGCATCCATGCCCCGTGCATCCGCATGCCGGCCCGCCTCCGCAAGCACGCCGGGTTCGTCCAGGGGCAACGGCCGCAGCTCATGTTCTACGGGGCGATAGTGGTAAAGGCCGGGAGGCAGTCCGTCGACCTTGCGCGCGATCAGGTAGCACTCGGTGGGATGCAGCGCGCCGCCCGAGGGACTGGTTTTCTTCAGCACGTCGAAGTCGTCGGCGCCATGCACCTGGCCGCGCGCGCCGAACGCGCGCTCCAGCACCTGCGCCAGTTGCGCAAGCGGCAACGGTTTCTCCGTATCGAAGTTGCGGCAGGTCGCGCGCGCATCCAGCAGGTCGTCCAGCGGCGTCCGCTGCGCTCGCGGCAGACCGATGGGCGGACGCGAACCTCCGCGCTCGTGCAGCATCGGCGGCGGTGCGCCATAGGCGTTCCGCAAGCCTTCGGCCGTCAACAGGCCGGCCTCCTCCACCTCGCCTGCGGCATCGATGCCGTCCCAGCGTGCGGCGGCGTGCCATGTGGCGGCCAACCCATGCCAATGCTGTTCCCGGAAACGTTCGTCGAGCTCCCGTTGCGCGGCCCAGGGTTTGGTGCTGCCCACCAGCAGACCCGTTTGCAGCAGGCGACGGAATCGCGCGGCGCCATGCGCTTCGCGCAAGGATGCGGCCGACACCCAGTCCGACGGGCTCAGGCCACCGAGCAGGGAGACGTCATCGGAATCGACTTCCACCGGCTCGGAAAATTGCGGCGCATGCGCGAACCATTGCATCCGTCCGACCACCCCAGTGTCGCCGGCCAGCAGGCGCTCCAGCTCGAAATGCGCCACTTCGCGCGGCTCCAACCACAGCACCGCGCACCGCCGAACCCGCATGCACTACCCCCTTGGAAACGCGATCTTGGGCTTGCCGGCGACGCCTTGGCAAGGGTAACTTTGCGATTGTCGTCACATTCGTCGACTAGGGGAAAACCATGGCAACCAAGAAAGGGCCGAAGCCGGCCCCGCTGGATCCGAGCGTCATCAAGAAATTGCTGGACAAGCTGTCCAGCGACAACGAGTTTCGCCGCTTGTTCAAGAAGGACGCGGGCGCAGCCTTGGCCAAGGTGGGCTACAAGATCGGCACGGACGCGGCTTCGGCAGGTACGTGCCTGCAGCTGAAGGCCACGGACCGGATCGCGCCGAAACACAAGATCGTGCGGGACCGGGCGAAGCTGGAAAAAGCATTGAATTCCATCGTGAACTTCGGCTGCTCAACGGACTTCAGCGCCGATTGATCGCCGCCGGAAGCCATCGCACCGCCACGACGCCACATCATGGCGTCGTGGCAGTCCACTATCGGCTCGCGACTCTTACCTGTTGATTTTCGCGCAAGATCTCGGCAGACACCGCCGCATTGAAGAACCGCAACACGTCGGTGGTGGTGCTTTCCGCGAAGGCCCGGCCGCGATGGGTCGCAAGCCATCGTGCCTGTGCTTGCGCCGCAGACGCGTTGCCCGCATCGCGCTCGGCACGCATCAGCGACCAGTGTACGGCCACCAGCGCTGTTTCCTCCTCGGCCAGGGCGTTCAGCCGCAGCACCGCCGCCTGCGGCTTGCCGGCGAGGCGTTCTTGCTCGGCGAGCACCACTTGCCGCAATTGGGACACGGTGGGGTAATCGCGCACGGCGGAATTGTCCTGCACGCTGCGGAGCGCTTCTGAGACTATCGCATCATCGTTTTTGTAAGCGCCGAGAAGACCGACCAATAGCCGCAGCTCGCTTGACGCAGGCGGATAGACCCCATCGACTTCCTTTGCCCGCGCCCGGACGACATCGCGCAACGCGCCCACTTCACGCAAGGCATCCGCTCGACCGGACACAACAGCCACGCTGGCCATCGCCGCACGCGCACGCAATGTTTCCGCCACGTCATTGGCGGCATCTGCCTGCTGCTCCCAGACGCGCGCGGCTTCAGTCGCCATCGACCATTGCACGCGGTCGATTCCGGTCACCACTCCCGCTTCGCTTTGCCAGCCACTGCGGCCTGGCGCGCTGGAAAGATATGCCTTGTCGGAATCGGCATGCCGACCACGCGCATCGTACGCGCGCGCGTACAATTCCCCCGCCCCACTGAAGCCGCCTTTTCGCGAATTGCCGAACTCGGCAAGGGCGTCATCGATACGTTCCTGCCCCAGAAATGCGATGCCCACTCTGTAATGACTCAGGTCGGCACGTTCGTATTGAGGCTTGATCGAACGCCGCCACCATGCTTCCGCTGCCTTGAAATCGTTGAAATAGTGCCACTGTATCTCCCCCAAGCGACCAATCACCAAATAATCGTCCGGGTACAACGCAAGGTATTCCTGGGCTTTGCGGAGATAGGCCGCAGGCTCGCCGTTTTGCTGCAAAAGCAATTCGATCCGCGCGCGCTCCTGCGCCGATAGGCGTTGCGGTATGGCCAAAGCCTTGTGCCGCTCCTCATCGGCCTTGGCTATCTCGCCAAATCCCGAGTACAGGTCCGCCATGTCCGCGTGCGCCAACGCAAACTGCGGATCCAGTTGCAATGCGCGCCGGTACAAGCCCAAGGCCTGCTCATGATCGCGGGTCGTGTTCACCACCTTGCGCGCGACCGCGAACGCCTTCAACGCATCCAGGCTCGGCGTGGCCACGTTCGGCAGCGTCACCGAAGTCTTCTCCACCGATTGCAAGGCCTCGCCGAGCTGCTCACGCAATTGGCCGCTGACCTTGTCGATGGA
>DASRYD010000125.1:0-1872 GCA_035653955.1 Pseudoxanthomonas sp. | reverse complement strand
GGCCGGGCTGATGTGCGCGCTGACCGGCGGCCAGCGCGGCCTGCGCGTGCTGGTGCTGGAACGCGCCAACAAGCCCGGCAAGAAGATCCTGATGTCCGGGGGCGGGCGCTGCAATTTCACCAACACCGGCGCCGGGCCGGGCAATTTCATTTCCGCGAACCCGCATTTCTGCAAGTCGGCGCTGGCCCGCTACGCCCCGTCCGACTTCATCGAACTGGTCGAACGCCACCGCATCGCCTACCACGAAAAGGAGCTCGGCCAGTTGTTCTGCGACGAGTCGTCGAAGCAGATCGTCAAACTGCTGCTGGACGAATGCGCGGCCGCCGGTGCGCAATTGCGCACCGAATGCCAGATCGAGCGCGTCGCCCATGCCGACAACGGCCGCTTCCGGCTGCATACGTCGCAAGGCGCGTTTTCCGCCGATTCGCTGGTCGTGGCCAGCGGCGGGCTGTCGATCCCCAGCCTCGGCGGCAGCGGTTTCGGCTACGAACTGGCGCGACAGTTCGGACACGACGTGCTGCCGACCCGCGCGGGCCTGGTGCCGCTGACCCTCACCGGCAAGCACCAGGAACGGCTGCAGGATCTCAGCGGCGTCGCCCTGCCGGTCGAGGCGCGCTGCAATGGCACCGGCTTCCGCAACTCCATGCTGCTGACCCATCGCGGCGTCAGCGGACCGGCGATCCTGCAGATTTCCTCGTACTGGCAACCGGGCGACGATCTTCGCCTGGACCTGCTGCCCGGCCACGACATTTCCGCATTGCTGGCCGAATGGCAAAACAGCCGTCGAGATGCGGAACTGAAGACCCTGCTTGGCGAAGTGCTGCCCAAGCGCTTCGCCCAACGCCTGTGCGAACACTGGTTGCGCAGCAAGCCGCTGCGCCAGTACAACGCGCCGGAACTGCGCGGCATCGCCGACCTGCTGGGATCGTGGCCACTGGTCGCCAGCGGCACCGAAGGCTATCGCACCGCCGAAGTGACTCTGGGCGGCGTCGATACCGACGGCGTCTCGTCCAGCACAATGCGGTCCAGGCACGTGCCGGGCCTGTATTTCGTCGGCGAAGTGCTCGACGTCACCGGCTGGCTGGGCGGCTACAACTTCCAGTGGGCCTGGGCCAGCGGCCACGCCGCGGGCATGGCCTTGTAGCAGGAGCGCACTTCGGTGCGCTACCGGGAGAATGGCGCTGCGCGGAAAGTTCCGCAGGCTTGGCAATTTCCCTGTCGCGCACTGAAGTGCGCTCCTACCCGTCAGAACGGCCGCGGCAAGTCCAGCAGCGGCGCGAGGAACCAGTACGCGCCGAACAGCACCAGCGCCCACATCAGCAGCTTGAGGAAGAAGCCGGCGACCTTCAGCGCCAGCCAGATGCCGATGACGGCGAGGACAAGTCCGATCCAGCTCATGCGAACGATTCCGTCGAAGTTGCGCCCAGCTTAGGCCAGTGCCTCGCCGTCGACCAGCGGCCGCAGCGCCGGGTCCAGGGCCATGCGGTCGTCGAACACGAAGCAGCCGCCCTCGTAGCCTTCGCCGCCGACGCGTTCGAAATAGCCGAGGATGCCGCCGTCCAGCTGCAGCACGTTGTCCATGCCGGCTTCGTTGCGCATCCACAGCGCGGCCTTTTCGCAGCGGATGCCGCCGGTGCAGAAGCTGACCACGGTGGCGTCGGCCCAGCCGGCCTTGCGCGCCTCGACTTCGGCGGGAAGGTCGGTGAATTTCACGATCGGCAGGATCTCCGCGCCGGCGAAGCTGCCGTACTCGGCTTCCTGCGCATTGCGCGTGTCCAGCATCACCACGCGCTTGCCGGCATCGTCGTGGCCCTGGCGCAGCCAGCGCGCCAGCGTTCCCGGCTCCACCGCCGGGGCGCGGCCGGCCAGCGG
>DASRYD010000124.1:0-4426 GCA_035653955.1 Pseudoxanthomonas sp. | reverse complement strand
CACGCTGGACTCCTGGCGCACGTCCAGCCGCGCAAGGTGGAACCCGAAACTGCGCACCCGCCACAACAATCGGCGTACCGCGAACCAGCCGGCGTGAATGCCCTTGTTCGCCTCCAGGCTGTGCAGGATCAACTCGATATCGGCGGCCAATTCCTCCGGCCCGGCGTAGCCGCCCGATGTCCCTTCCAGGGTCGCCTTCAGACGCGCCCGCATCAGGTCGTTGAGCAACCGATAGGGCTGGTCGCCATGGCGCGGGCGCGAGCGCGCCGCCGCTTCCGGCAGCCGCGCGCGGTATTCCTCGATCCGCTGCAGCACCTGCGGCGATACCGTCGCCACGCCCAGCGACTGGCTCAGCAGCGTGGCGAGCTGGCCGAGTTCCCTCTGGTATTTCTTCAGGATCGCCCGGCGTTGCGCGCGCAGCGTTTCGGCGATGGTCGTGGCGTCGACGTTGGGGTTGCCGTCCATGTCGCCGCCGACCCAGGTACCGAAGCGCAGCAAGCGCGGGATTTCCGGCGCCATGCCGTACGTCTCGCGGAACGCGGTCTCCAGGGTTTCGTAGAACACCGGCATCACCCGGTACAGCACCTCGGTGACGTAGAAGCCGACGTGTTCGCGCTCGTCCTCGACGCCGGGCCGTACCGGCGAGGAATCGGCGGTTTGCCAGGCCGAAGTCAGCGCCATGCGGAATCGTTCGATGTCGGTGGCGCGCTCGCCCGGCGTGCGCCCGCCGTCCAGCCCGTTGACCAGGCTGGCGACCATCAGTTGTTCCTTTTCCAGCAAGGCGCGGCGCACCGCTTCGGTCGGATGCGCGGTGAACACGGGCTCGATGTCGATGCGCGGCAACCATGCGGCGACTTCGTCGAAACCCGCGCCTTCGGCCCGCAGTTGCAGCAGGCTGGCGTGCACGC
This sequence comes from Pseudoxanthomonas sp., assembly GCA_035653955.1. Classification (GTDB taxonomy): domain Bacteria; phylum Pseudomonadota; class Gammaproteobacteria; order Xanthomonadales; family Xanthomonadaceae; genus Pseudoxanthomonas_A. Next base: position 3,518 of record DASRYD010000124.1, on the reverse strand, counting down.
CTTCCGGCTGCGGCGCGCCGCCCTGGCGCTGGTAATCGCGGCGACGGCGGATGCGGTGCACGCGTTCGGCGATGTTGACCACCTGGAAGTAGGCGCTGAAGGCGCGGATCAGCGCTTCGGCGCGATGCGGCGGCAAATCGGCCAGCAGCCCCGCCAGCGATTGCGGCGGCTCGTTGCCCTGGCGCCGGACGATGGCGGCGGTGCGCACGCGCTCGACCTCGGCGAGGAACTCCGGCGAAACCTGTTCGGCCAGCATGTCGCCGACCAGGGCGCCGAGCTTGCGCACGTCTTCGCGTAGGGGGATGTCGGGAGCGGCGAACTCGAGGCTCTGGGGGTCGTTCATCAAGCGCCTGCGTGGGAGAAGAAGGCGAAGCTGGGACAGCGAAAACAGGCCTGTTGCATACCAATTGTCGCGGTGCAGCAGACCAGCGCAAGCCTACTCCATGGCCGCGCTTTCGGCATTTATCGTTTCATCCGGAACAAGCGATATAATTCCCGCCGCCGCCGAGGGGCGCTGCGACCGGAGTGGGACTTCGGCCAGGCTCGGCGGAACTCTCCTGTAACGGCGCCCGGAACAGAATGCGAGCCCGCCTCGCCCCTATCCGGAGCCGTACACCATGAACGCACAGGTCAAGACCTTCTCCACCGAAGGCGATTACAAGGTCGCCGACATCTCGCTGGCCGACTGGGGCCGCAAGGAAATCGACATCGCCGAGCACGAGATGCCGGGCCTGATGTCGATCCGCAAGAAACACGCCGCCGGCAAGCCGCTCAAGGGCGTGCGCGTGACCGGCTCGCTGCACATGACCATCCAGACCGCGGTGCTGATCGAGACGCTGAAGGACATCGGCGCCGACGTGCGCTGGGCTTCGTGCAACATCTTCTCGACCCAGGACCATGCCGCCGCCGCCATCGCCGCTACCGGTACGCCGGTGTTCGCGTGGAAGGGCGAATCGCTGGAGGAATACTGGGACTGCACGCTGGACGCGGTGACCTTCCCCGGCGGCAAGGGCCCGGAACTGGTCGTCGACGACGGCGGCGACGTCACCCTGTTGATCCACAAGGGCTACGAGCTGGAACAAGGTTCGAAGTGGGTCGATGAACCGGCTTCCTCGCACGAAGAGCAGATCATCAAGAACCTGCTCAAGCGCGTCGCCAAGGAGCGTCCAGGCTTCTGGACCAACGTGGTCAAGGACTGGAAGGGCGTGTCCGAGGAAACCACCACCGGTGTGCACCGCCTGTACCAGATCGCCGAACAGGGCAAGCTGCTGGTGCCGGCGATCAACGTCAACGACTCGGTGACCAAGTCCAAGTTCGACAACCTGTACGGCTGCCGCGAATCGCTGGCCGACGGCCTGAAGCGCGCGATGGACGTGATGCTGGCCGGCAAGGTCGCCGTGGTCTGCGGCTACGGCGACGTGGGCAAGGGCTCGGCGCATTCGCTGCGCGCCTACGGCGCCCGCGTCATCGTCACCGAGATCGACCCGATCTGCGCGCTGCAAGCGGCGATGGAGGGCTTCGAGGTCAACACGGTGGAAGACACCCTGGGCCAGGCCGACATCTACGTCACCACGACCGGCAACAAGGACATCATCACCCTCGAGCACATGAAGGCGATGAAGGACCAGGCCATCGTCTGCAACATCGGCCACTTCGACAACGAGATCCAGGTCGATGCGCTGTACGCTTCGGGCGCGACCAAGACCAACATCAAGCCGCAGGTCGACAAGTTCACCTTCGCCAACGGCAACTCGATCTTCCTGCTGGCCGAAGGCCGCCTGGTCAACCTGGGCTGCGCGACCGGCCACCCGAGCTTCGTCATGTCGAACTCGTTCTCCAACCAGACCCTGGCGCAGATCGACCTGTGGGCGAACAAGGACGTGTACGAGAAGACCGTGTACCGCCTGCCGAAGCAGCTGGACGAGGAAGTCGCCCGCCTGCACCTGGAAAAGATCGGGGTGAAGCTGACCAAGCTGACCCCGGCCCAGGCCGATTACCTCGGCGTGGCGGTCGAAGGCCCGTACAAGCCGGAGCACTACCGGTATTAAGCTAGAGAGACGAGAAGAGGGAGACGGGAGACGTGCCCAGACCGCACCATCGACTGGATGTCTGGAACGACGCCATTGCCTTGGTCGAAGCCGTCTACCGTTTCACCTCCTCGTTTCCGCTCGATGAGCGCTTCGGCCTTACCTCACAATTGCGTCGTGCGGCCGTCAGCGTTCCTTCCAATATCGCGGAAGGCGCGGCACGCAGGTCCCGCAAGGAATACCTGCACCACCTGAGTATTGTCCGTGGCTCGCTGTCCGAAATCGAAACGCAATTGCTGATTAGCGTGCGATTGGGACTGGCAGTACAAGACCATGACCTTGATGAACGCGTTGAACGTGTTTTCGCTCGTCTCAACGCCTTGATCAAGCGTCTTTCCGAAGAACCTGTAGGGCCTGTCTGATGACGTCTGCCGTCTCCCCTCTGCCGTCTCCCATCTCTTTCGAGTTCTACCCGCCCAAGACCGATGAGCAGCGCGTCCAACTCGACCGCACCGCGGAGAAGTTGAAGGCGTACAGGCCCGAATACGTCTCCTGCACCTTCGGCGCCGGCGGCTCGACCCTGAGCTTCACTTCGGAGACGGTGCGCCACCTGAAACAGGAACACGGTTTCGAAGCCGTGCCGCATATCTCCTGCGTCGGCGGCAGCCGCGAGGAGATCCGCGAACTGCTGAAGCTGTACCGGGCGATCGGCTGCAAGCGCCTCGTCGCGCTGCGCGGCGACCTGCCCTCGGGCATGGGCCATCCGGGCGACCTGCGCTATGCCTCGGAACTGATCGAGTTCATTCGCGCAGAACACGGCAACCATTTCCATATCGAAGTGGGCGCCTACCCGGAAATGCACCCGCAGGCCGACGACGCGATGGTCGACCTGAGGCATTTCAAGGCCAAGGTCGATGCCGGTGCCGATGGCGCGATCACCCAGTACTTCTACAATCCGGACGCGTATTTCCACTTCGTCGACGCGGTGCGCCGGCTCGGCGTGCAGGTACCGATCGTGCCGGGGATCATGCCGATCTCGAACTTCAGCCAACTGCGCCGTTTCTCCGAAGCCTGCGGCGCCGAGATCCCGCGCTGGCTCGGCAAGCGCATGCAGGCCTTCGGCGACGATGCGGACGGCATCCGCGAGTTCGGCGCCGACGTGGTCGCCCGCCTGTGCGAACAACTGGTCGCCGGCGGCGCGCCTTCGCTGCATTTCTACACGCTGAACCTGGCCAAGCCGACCCAGGCGGTGTTGTCGCGGCTTGGATGACAGGCACGCAAACGCCGCGTTAGGCTGCGTCGATGCGATCCTGTTCCCTGCTGGCGATCCTCGCGTTGATCTGTGCGGCCGCGTTATGGCCGCACGCTGCCCATGCGCAGCGAGGCGTGCATCGCTGCGAGGGGATGGACGGCAAGCCGGTGTTCACCGACAAGCGTTGCGAAGATGTCGGCGCGATGGATGCCCTGCCGCGCGCCACCGCGCCCGCGGCC
>DASRYD010000123.1:0-3558 GCA_035653955.1 Pseudoxanthomonas sp. | reverse complement strand
GCGCCTGCGGCCTCGCCAGTCAGCGCTGCCGCCAGCCCCAGACCGCCAATGCGCCCGCAGCCGCTGCGGCGAGCCATGAGGCCGCGATGGGTATTTCGAATTGACCGATATGCAGCGGCAGGCCGAGCATCGCGCGACACGCCTGCAGCAGCGCGACCACGCCGAAGATCAGCGCCGAGACGCGGGAATAGGCTTGCGAACCTGAAGTGGACATGTGACCTCCTCTGGTTTTTACCGGTACGGACGACCTTGCGGCGGCACGCTGGATGCACGCAGGGCATCGAGCAGCGCCTGCGGTTGCTCGGGACTGAGCAGGATCAAGCGCCCGTCGCGCTGCGGCAGGACCAGCACGCGTTCGCGCCCGGTCAGCAGGCAGAATGCCTTGGCGCGATTGCGCAGCCGGTAATGGCCGGCCTGGAAAAAAGGCAGGTTGAAGCCATTGGTCTTCAGCGCCGGCTTCAACTCGGTGTGCTCGGCCAGGTCGACGATGCGGGCATGGTCCAGATCGAGCGCATCGGCGCCGATGCGCCGGGTATAGAACGTCGCGGCTACGCACAGTTCGCGTCCGTCGAGACGGATGCGACGGCGACGCAGGGCCAGTAGAGGTATGCCCACCGACAGGATGAGCAGCAGGGGCAGCCATCCTGGCATCGGCGTGGCCTGGTGCCGGGGCATGAATTGCAGGCCCGCTACGACGGCTACGACGAGGACGACCAGCACCGCCCACGAGGCTGCATGCAGCGGATGCAACGGAAAATCCCGCGCGGAACCTTCGTTCCTCACGATGCGGCCCCGCTCGAAAGCAGTGGACCCAGCACGTGCAGCACGATGTCGGCGGCGAAGTGGCCGACGATGGCCATCTCCAGCCCGCGCTTCCAGTACAGCCAGCCGAAGGCGACGCCCGCCAGCGCGTTGAGTACCACGGTACGCGCCACGACCGTCGCATCCAGACCCCAGACGTGGCTCGCAGCGGGCAGATGGCCGGCGCCGAACAGCAGAGCCGCGGCGACGATCGCATTCCAGTAGGTGGCATCGCGCGGTTGCACGCCCTTGATCCTTGCGACGATCCACACCAGCAAGGTCATCAGGAAAAGTCGCAACTGCAGTTCTTCGGCGATGCCGCCGTAGAACGATGCGAGGAATCCGTTGAAGGCCGATTGCGCGCCGCCGACTTCGGCCGGCGGGTGCTGCATAGGCGGCAGGAACGGATCGATCGCCATCGACGCGCCGATCACCAGCACGGCGGACAGTGCGCCGAGCAGGGCGGAATTCAACGGCTTCAGGCCGGCTTTCTCCAGCGGCCGGCGATTGATCCAGTGTTGCAGCAGCGGCGCGCCCAGGCCGACGCGATGGCCCATGCGCAGGCCGAGCAGCGACAACCCTCCGAGCAGCACGCAGGCCTGGATCGCCTGCGCGACCACCAGCACCCACAGCGGCACCGGGATGCGCGCGAACCTGTCCGGCATCAACTGCATCAGATAAGGAATCAGCGCGGCCGTGGCCAGACCGGCGACGACGGCGAAGACCGCCGCGACCTTCAGGTCGTCCCTCCATGGCGCGGCTGGGGCAGCAACCGACTGCATCCTCACGCTTCCTTCTTCAGGAACAGGCGGATCGAATCCATGGCCTCGGACTGGACGGCCGACACCAGTTCCCAGCCGAGTTGGCCGACGCGGTTCAATTCCTCCTGTGCGCGTTCGGTGATGGGCTTGCCGAACATCTGCAGCTTCACTTCGATCACCTGGTAGGTCCAGCGCTTGCTCATGGTCCGTTCCCCTCTTCGTTGTCGGGCTTGTCGTTCGGCAGCCGCCCCGCCTTGCGCAGCGCGTCGCGCAGCGCGTATTCGATCTGCGCGTTGAGGCTGCGCAATTCGTCGTCGGCCCAGCGCTGCGCCGCGGCGAGAACCTCGGCGTTGATGCGCAGCGGATAGGCTTTCTTCTCGGCCACGGTGCCTGCCGCTCAGTACAACGTGCCGGCGTTGACGATCGGTTGGGTCGCGCGTTCGCCGCACAACACCACCAGCAGGTTGCTGACCATCGCCGCCTTGCGCTCCTCGTCCAGTTGCACCACGCCGTTCTTCTGCAGTTCGGCCAGCGCCATTTCGACCATGCCGACCGCGCCGGCGACGATGCGGGTGCGCGCGGCGATGATCGCGTTGGCCTGCTGGCGCTGCAGCATGGCCTGGGCGATTTCCGGCGCATAGGCGAGGTGGCTGATGCGCGCGTCGAGCACCTGCACCCCGGCGTCGGCCAGACGATCGGCCAGTTCGTCCTTGAGATGCTGGGAAATCTCGGTGGCGTGGCTGCGCAGCGCGACCTGGCCTTCCTCGTGCTGGTCGTACGGATAGCTGGTGGCCATCGTGCGCAGCGCGGATTCGGACTGGATATGGACGAAGCTTTCGTAGTCGTCGACGTTGTATACCGCCTCGGCGCTGTCCACCACCTGCCACACGATCACCGCGGCGATCTCGATCGGGCTGCCGTCCAGTTCGTTGACCTTGAGCTTGCCCGATTCGAAGTTGCGCACGCGCTGGCTGACCTTCTTCTTCGAATAGAAGGGGTTGTTCCAGCGCAGGCCGTTGTCCTTGACCGTGCCGACGTATTTGCCGAACAGGCTCAGCACCGCGGCCTGATTGGGCTGCACGGTGTACAGGCCGATCAGGCTGAGGAAGGCTGCCACGCCCAGCGCGACGCCGCCCAGCAGGCGGGGGACCGAGGGCATGCCGGTCAGCGGGTCCTTGTCGACGCCGCTGAAAAACAGCCATGCGGCCAGGATAGCCACGACCAGAATGCCCAACAGGAAGGGAATGCCGGGCAGGGAGCGGATTGGGTTCTCTTTCATGGGTGGTTCCTCCAGGTTCGAAAATAGTAGATATCAATTTGATATCAAACTCAATAACCGTTCGTCGGCAGCAGGCCGAACCGCTAGCTAGAATGACGGCCCCCGACGACCCGCCCGCCCATGCCCACTACCCGCACGTCCTTCGGTACCCCGCTGTCCCCGTCCGCTATCCGCGTCCTGCTGCTCGGCTCGGGCGAACTGGGCAAGGAGGTCGCCTTGGAACTGCAGCGCTTCGGGGTGGAAGTGATCGCCGCCGATCGTTACCCCGATGCGCCGGCCATGCAGGTCGCGCACCGCAGCCACGTGCTGGACATGCTCGATCCGGTCGCGCTCAAGGCATTGATCGAGAAGGAAAAACCGCATCTGATCGTGCCCGAGATCGAGGCCATCCATACCCAGACCCTGGTCGAACTGGAGCAGACCCTCGGTCAGAAGGTCGTCCCCACCGCGCGCGCCGCGCGCCTGACCATGGATCGAGAAGGCATCCGCCGCCTCGCTGCGGAAACATTGGGCCTGCCGACTTCGCCATACCGTTTCGTCGACACCGAAGCCGAATACCGCGAGGCCGTCGCCGCGGTCGGCCTGCCCTGCGTGGTCAAGCCGGTGATGTCGTCGTCGGGCCATGGGCAGAGCATCGTGCGCAGCGAAGCCGGGATCGGCCCGGCCTGGGAAGTCGCGCAGACCGGCGGCCGCGCGGGCGCCGGCCGCTGCATCGTC
>DASRYD010000122.1:0-7159 GCA_035653955.1 Pseudoxanthomonas sp. | reverse complement strand
GGGTGCTGCTCGCGGCGGCCGTCCTCGCCGCCGACCAGCGCCAGCGGCTCGCTGGCGCTGGCCACGATCTCGCGCGAAGCCGCGTCGTACAGCACTACCTTCAGGCTCTGCGTGCCTGCGTCGATGCCTGCATAAATCATCGCGCCGTCACCGTTTGTCCACGACCTGCGCGCTGCCGTCGTAACGCACGGTGACGTCGGCTGCCGGTTCCAGCGCACCGTTGTCGCCGCGCGGACCATCGACGAAGCGCACGCGGATCTCGCGCTGCGCCGGCATGCCCGGATAGGCGCCCTCGCGCTTGCCGATGCTCAGCTTGCCCTTCGCCTGGTCCCAGGCCAGCGGGATACGGCTGAACTCGCCGCGCTCATAACCGTAGCTGCGACCGTTGTCCTCGTACAGCGAGAACGCACCGTCGGCGCCCGTGTAGACCTCGATGGTCAGCGGCGCGTCCGGCCGTTCGTCCACGTACTGCTGGACCACGGTGCGCGGCACGATCGAACCGGCGCGTACGAACAGCGGCATGCGCTGCAGCGGAGCCGCGGCCTCGATGGTCTGGCCGCCGTCATAGCGCTTGCCGGTTTCGAAGTCGATCCAGGTACTGCCCGCCGGCAGGTATACCGGGCGCGAGGTCGCCTTGAACTTCGTCACCGGTGCGACCAGCAGCGCCGGGCCGAACAGGTACTCGTCGGCCACGTCGCGCGCCTTCGCGTCGTCCGGGAAATCCATCGCCAGCGCGCGCAGGATGGTGCCGTCCTTCTGGTAGGTGTCGCCGGCCAGGGTGTAGACGTAGGGCAGCAGCGAGTAGCGCAGCTTCAGGTAGTAGACGAAGCTGTCGTATTCCGGGGTGCCGGGCGGCGCGATGTTCCAGATCTCGCGATACGGTGCCTGCCCGTGCAGGCGGAAGATCGGCACGAAGGCGCCGTACTGGAACCAGCGCAGGTTCAGCGCGCGCCATTCGGGCACGTCCGCCGGATTCCGGTCGATGTAGCGCTGTTCCGGCGCGAAGCCACCGATGTCGAAGCTGACGTTCGGGATGCCGGCCATCGAGGCGTTCACCAGGCCCGCGATCTGCTGCTCCATGTTGCTCCAGCGCGGCACGATGTCGCCACTCCAGAATGCGGAGGCATTGCGCTGCTGGCCGGCGAAGGCACCGCGCGAAAGAATGAAAACGCGCTTGTCCGGCGTGGTTTCGCGCGAACCGCGATACACGCCGCCGGTATGCACCAGCGGATAGGAATTGAAGAATTCCGCCGACGGCCCCAGCGAGGTCGGCGTGGTCCGCGCCTTGCGCTCGTCGATGTTGATGCTGTCCTGCTGATCGGGTTCGCTGGCGTCCAGCCACCATGCATCCACGCCCTTGCTGTTGAGCCTGGCGTTGACCTGTTTCCAGAAGATGTCCTGCGCGTCCTTGGAATACGGGTCGTAGAAGGAGTTGACGTAGCCTTCGCCGATCCAGTCGCGCACGCCCAGCTTGATCGGGCGCTGGTAGATGTGGCCGGCCTTGTCGAGTTCCTTGTAGTTGTCGGTGGTCGGATAGAACTTCGGCCACACCGAGATCATGAAGTTCGCGTGCTGGTCGTGCACGTGGCGGATCATGCCGTCCGGATCGGGGAAGAACCGCTTGTCGAATTCGTGCGAACCCCACGCATCCACCGGCCAGTACGACCAGTCCAGCACGATGTTGTCCAGCGGCAGTTGGCGCTTGCGGTATTCGTCCACGGTGCCGGTGATTTCATCGCCGGTCTTGTAACGCTCGCGGCTTTGCCAGAAGCCGTAGGCCCACTTCGGCAACAACGTCGCCTTGCCGGTCAGCGTCCGGTAGCCGGCCAGCACCTGGTCGGCGTTGGCGCCGGCGACGACGTAGTAGTCGATGTTCTGCGCCGCCTCCGACCAGATCGACAGATCCTTGGCCGCGTCGGCCGGCTGCGGATCGCGATGCAGCAGGGCGACGTAGGCCGGATCCAGCATGTTCCATTCCAGCTTGAGCGTGTGCTTCTCTCCGGCCTTCAGCTCCAGGCCGAATTCGTGGTGCCAGGCGTTCCAGTTCTGCCGCCAGGTGTCCTGCACCAGCTTGCCGTCGATCCACAGCTTGGCGTACTCGCTGTTGAACAGCGAGAAGGTGTGGTGCCCGTCGGTTTTCGCGCTGAAGGCGCCTTCCCACGTGACCACGGTGCGCTTGCCCTTGGGCGGCACCGCTTCCGCGGGGAAGTGCGCATAGTCCTCGCGGAACTGGTAGTTGACCTGCCTCTCGTCGCGACGCAGCTTCTGCACGCCATCCACGGCGTACGTCGCGGTCAGCGTGCCCGGCTTTCCGTCGGCGTCGAACAGGTCCAGCGTCTCCGGCAACGGGCGCAGGCCACGCGGGTCGCCGTAGCGGGTGATCGAGTTGTTGTCCCACAGGATGCCGTAATGGCGATTGGAAACCAGGTACGGAATCGGCTTGTCGATGTTGTGCTGCAGGAGTTCGACGTCGCGGCCTTTCAGGTTCATCCAGCCCTGCTGGTGCATGCCGGTGCCGTAGAAGGCTTCGTCCGCCGGCGAATCGAAACGCTGGCGGATGCTGTAGTAATCCTTGCCTTCGATCTTCACCGGCTGGAAGCTGCGCGCGTGTTCCTGCAACAGCGGCTTGCCCGCGGCGTCGAAGAATTCCACCCGACCGGTTTTCGCGTCCACGCTGGCGGAAATGCCCTGGGTGGACAGTTTCACCGACGCGCCATCGCGGGCGATCTCGAAGGATGGCGGCTTGCCGGCGTCCACGCGCATCAGGCTGGGCGTGCGGACGAAATCGCCATCCGGATCGGCGGTCACCCGCAGGATGCCTTCGCGCACCACTTCTATGCGCACGTCGGCGGCATCGGCATCGGTGGGCCTGACGACCACGCCGTTGGCGACGCGCTCGTAACCTTGCTGTCCCGTCCCGCAAGCCGACAGGGCTGCCACCAGCAGCAACGGCGTTGCCTTCAGATACCTCATCTTCGCTCCTCGTGGCGACGTTCGCGCGTCGCCTTCGTCCAATGGACCGGCAAGCCGGCGGTTCGTCAGTAGTTCGCCAACGTCACCCGCAGCAGCTGGGTGGCGCTGGAAAAATTCAGGCCATAGTCGGTCTGGTCGCCGTTCCAGTTGCGCTGGAATTGCCACTGGCCGTTCACGTAACTTCCCTCTTCCACGCGGTCGTAGATCGTCCGCACCGTCGCGTCGTTCGGATGCAGGGTGACGCGCACGTGCGCACCGGTGACCAGGAATTCGTCCGGACCCAGTTCGGCGATCAGCGCCGCACCGATGGGCTGGGGATTGCCCGGCGGCTCGCCCTGGAACCAGAACTGCGGCACGCCGTAGGTGATCGTGGCGCTCCAGCGGTCATTGAGCTTGAGCTCCTGCACCGGTTGCCCGGGTTCCTCGGCGGTGCCGTGCAACTTGCCTTCCGCCGCAGCCTTGGCGAACTGGCGCATGCCCTGGTTGACCAGGCGGAAACCCAGCGCGAACGGCGCAAGGGTCGCCTCGTCCAGTTTCGCCGCGCCCAGCGGATAGTTGGAATAACGCGTGTAGTCGATGCCGAACACCGACCAGCCGATGCCGTCGTGGCCGAGCGCAGGGAACAGGTAACGCGCGTACTCGGGCCGGTTGCCGGTCTCGGCGACGAACAGCGCGTTGTCCGGGCGCGCATAACGCGACAGCACGGTGGTGTAGAGGAGGTACTCGGGCATGTAGATGTCCGGCGCCAGCAGGTCGATGTTCGGCGCCGCCGCCTTGTACACGTCCAGCACATTGTCGGTCGGGCCGCCGCTTTCGTACTGGCCGGGCTGGCCTGGGTTGAACGGACCGCGCAACGCGCCGTTGACGTACATCGGCAACGGGTACTCTGCCTTGCCGGCTGCCGCCACCTGGTCGATGAAATGGGCGACGTGCCAGGCGTGGAAGAATTCGTCGACGTCGTTGCCGAACACCTGCGCCCAGGTACCCGGCTGCTTGCCCAGCTTCGCAACCAGAGCCTCCGGTGCCGGTCCGTCGAAGGCCTCCTGCGCCAATGGCGAGAAATCGCGCACGCTGCCGTAGGTGCCCGGTTCGTTTTCCGTCTGCACCATGATCACGGTGCGCTGCGCATCGACCCGCTTCAGGTGGCGCATCAGCTGCGCGAACGCCTTGCGGTCGGCCTCGAGCGTCGCCGGGGCGAGCGGCGACAGCGAATTCAGCACGCGGCCATCGCGCGTGACCACGCGTGGGAAGCGCTGGTTGTCCAGCTTCACCCAGCGCGGGGCATAGCTCGGGCTGTTGTTCTTCCAGGTGGCGAACCACAACAACACCAGGCGCACATCGTGTTCGCGCGCCTGCGCCAGCAGGGTGTCGACGAAGGAGAAATCGAACTTGCCTTCCTCCGGCTCCACCTGCTCCCACGCGACCGGCACCTGCACGGTATTCGGCTTCAACACCGCCATCGCCGGCCATACGTCCTTCAGCACGGCCGGGTAGTTGCTGGAGTTGTTGACCTGCGCGCCCAGCACCAGGAACGGTTCGCCGTCCACCAGCAAGGCGTGGCGGCCGTCCTTGCTGACGAAGCGCGGGATGGGTTTTTCGGCGCCAGCGGACCTGGCTTCTCCAGCGGAGGCCTTCGCGCCCTCGCCGCCCTTGGGCTGGCAAGCCAACAGCAGGGCGGCCACGGCCAGCAGTGACAGCACGCGGGCAAGCGAGCGGGTGCGACATTCGATCGTCACGTTCGTTCCTCCCTCACCAGTTGTCGCTGCGGAACGGCGACGCGGGCAGGCCTACGTCGTTCGCCAGGTCGGCGTCGGCGGGGTTGTCGCTCCAGGCATAACGCACCGCGACGGGAACCGGCACGGCATCGCTCTGCGCCACCACCTTGTCGCCACGGACCACCGCCTTCGCCGGATGGAACACCCGATCCGCGCCAGCCAGCCGGAACCCGTGCACGTCGTTGCCGCCACCGCGAACGGCGAGCGCGCCATTGCCCCGGGCGAACGACAGCGTCGCCATGCCACGCTCGACCTGCATGCCGGCGAACACCGGCCCGCTGTAGACGAGCGTTTCGGCGTAGGCGACATGGCGCGCCGCCAGCGCCAGGCGCTTGCCGACGTCCTGCTTGTTGCGCGGATGGATGTCGTCCGGGTTGCCGATGTCGATGGTCACCGCCTGCGCGGTGGCCGGCAGCGACAGGGTCTTCGATTGCGATTCGCGCAGCACCGACCACGGGCTGCTGTCGCCCTGATCGGCGCCGGAAACCCAATTGGCCAACTGCACCCACAGGAATGGCAACTTCGGCGCATGCCACTGCGCGCGCCATTGCTCGATCATCGCCGGAAATTGCTGCCGGTAGGCCAGCGCCTGCGCCGTGGTGCCGGCGTTGGCTTCGCCCTGGTACCAGATGGCGCCGGCGATGGCGTAGGGCTGCAGCGGATGGACCATCGCGTTGTACAGCAGCGTGGGCACCTGGTTCTTGTCGTCCATCATGCTCACGCTGGCTTGCGCGGGGCGGAAGCGCCAGCCCTGCAGGGCCAGGCGCGCACCCTGTGCCGGTTGCACGAACACCTCGGCCGGCACGCCGTGGATGCCGCCGCCGCCGCCGGTGTCTTCCACCCGCACGGCGACGTGGTTGACGCCTGCATGCAGCGCCGACGCCGGCACCTCGTACGCGCGCGGCAGGTTGTACTGCTGCCTGGTATGCCCGACCTGAACGCCGTTGACCCAGGTGGTGTCGGTGTCGTCGACGCGGCCCACGCCCAGTGTGGCGCCCGCGCGCGCCTGCGCTGCGGTCAGGGTGAATTGCGCGCGATACCAGGCGACGCCGTCCACGCCGTTGTAGCCCTCCGATTCCCACAGGCCCGGCACAGCGATCGGTGCCCACGCCGATTCGTCCGCGTCGGCCGCTTGCCAGCCGCTGTCGTCGGCGGGCAACTTCCAGCGCGCCAGCTTTTCGCGCGTCTTCGCCAGCGCCGCCTGGTTGGCTTCGCGCATTTCGCGGCCGCGCTCGGCCAGTTGCTGCGGCGACAGGCCCAGCGTCTTCGCGTCGCTCCATGCCTCGATGGAACTGCCGCCCCAGCTGCTGTCGATGATGCCCACCGGCACGCCCAGCTTCTGCCGCAACTGGCGCGCGAAGAAATATGCGACGGCCGAGAAATTACCCGCCGTCTGCGGCGAGGCCGCAACCCATTCGCCGCCGGCCAGTTGCCATTGCGCTTCGTCCGACCACGATTTCGGAACCTTGAAGTGGCGAACCAGCGGATCGTTCGCGCGGGCGATCTCCGCTTCCGCATCCGCCGCCTGCGACAGCGGCCATTCCATGTTCGACTGACCCGACGCCAGCCATACCTCGCCGACCAGCACATCGCGCACGGCAACTTCGTCCGCGTCGCCCTCGCGCACGCGCAACTGGAACGGACCACCCGCGGCATGCGCCGGAAGCTCGACCCGCCAGGTACCGTCGCCGCCGGCGGTGGCGGTCGCCTCACGCCCATCGAAGCTGACCCGGATCCGGGCGCCGGGCGTCGCCCGTCCCCAGACCGGCAGCGGCTGGTCGCGCTGCAGCACGGCGCCGTCCGAAAACACGAGCGGCATCTCGATGGCGGCGTGCGCGGACGATGTCGCCAGCAGCAGGATGGCTAGCGGAGCGAGGTGTCGTTTCAAGAATCGTTCTCCCGATGCTGGATTTCGGCGTAGTAGTCCTTGATGACCTGCCAGGCCAGCTTACGCTCGCCATGCTCGGACAAAAGGCCCTTGCGGTTGTAGCCGCCCTGGAAGCGGTTCAAACGCACTGGCGAGCGATAGTCCATCAGCACCCACGGCGCGACCCCGCGCACGAAGGGGATTCGCTCGATCATGCGCAGCTGCTTGCGATAGAACTCCGCCTGGAACTCCTCGTTCCAGGCACTGGCGACGTCGTCGGCGCCATGATGGCCATGGCGCGATTCGGCGCCGAATTCGCTGATCAGCAGCGGCTTGCCCAATGGCGTCCATGCAGCCTGTTCCGGCGCGACGGGCCACGGGGTGTACCAGCCGAAATATTCGTTGACGCCGACCACGTCCAGCGCTGCCACCAATGGATCATCGATCGTCAAGTTGTTGCCGCTGAACTTCGGCCCGTACAGCGCGGCGGCGATCAACCGACTCGGATCCAGCTGCCGGCCGCGCTTCGCCAGCACGGCCAGCG
>DASRYD010000121.1:0-2221 GCA_035653955.1 Pseudoxanthomonas sp. | reverse complement strand
ACCGAACCGCGCGAACGCCTGTGGCGCGCGCTGACGCCGCAGTTGTTCCGCCGCCTGCAATTGTCGAAGGCCCTGCAGGATGCGGCGCAGGCCGGCATCGAGGTCACCGACGAAGCGATGGCGCTGGAACGCCAGGGCCTGCGCCCGTTGCTGGTCGAAGGCAGCGAGGACAACTTCAAGGTCACCACCCCGGCCGACCTGGCGCGATTCAGGTTCATACTGTCGCAACGATGAGCGCAACCGATATCCGCATCGGCCAGGGTTTCGACGTCCATGCCTTCGGCGAGGGCGACCACGTGATGCTGGGCGGCGTGCGCGTCGCGCACGAGCGCGGCGTGCTGGCGCACAGCGACGGAGACGTGATCCTGCATGCGCTGTGCGATGCGATGCTCGGCGCGCTGGCGCTGGGCGACATCGGCGCGCATTTCCCGCCGTCCGATCCGCAATGGAAGGGTGCCGACAGCCGCGCCTTCGTCCGTCGCTGCAACGGGCTGATCGGCGAGCGCGGCTGGAAGGTCGGCAATGCCGATGTCACCGTGATCTGCGAGCGGCCGAAAGTCGGACCGCATGCGCTCGCGATGCGCGAATCGATTGCGGCCGACCTCGATATCGGCATCGACGACATCAGCGTGAAAGCGACCACCAGCGAAAAGCTCGGCTTCACTGGCCGCGGCGAAGGCATCGCCGCCCAGGCGGTGGTGCTGCTGGTCAAAGCATGAGCGCGGAACTCCCGCGCGCCTTCGGCGAAGCCGTCCTCGCGGCACGGATCCGCGCGACGCCCGAAGACTTCTTCGTCGAGGAACTCCCCGCGTTCGAGGCGACGGGCGAGGGCGAGCACCTGCTGCTGACCATCGAGAAACGCGGCCTCAACACCGCCTTCGTTGCGAAGGAACTGGCGCGCTGGGCCGGGATTCCCGAAATGGGCGTCGGCTACGCCGGCCTGAAAGACCGCCATGCGGTCACCCGGCAGCGTTTCAGCGTGCATTTGCCGAAAAAGGTCGCGCCGGACTTCGCCGCGCTGCAGGTCGAGGGATTGAAGGTCCTCGAAACGACCTGGCACAACCGCAAGCTGCCGCGCGGTGCGCTGGCCGGCAATCGTTTCGTGCTCGCCCTTCGCAATGTCGAAGGCGGGCGCGATGCCATCGAATCACGGCTAGCGCAGATCGCGGTGCGCGGCGTACCCAACTGGTTCGGCGAGCAGCGCTTCGGCCAGGGCGGGGGCAACATCGCCAAGGCGCTGGCGATGTTCGGCGGCCGGCGGGTCAAGCGCGAGGAACGTTCGATCCTGCTGTCGTCCGCGCGTTCGGAACTGTTCAACCGCGTGCTGGCCGTGCGCGTCGCCGACGATTGCTGGGACCGGCCGCTCGATGGCGAGGTGTGGACGCTCGACGGCAGCCGCAGCGTGTTCGGTCCCGAGCCTTGGAACGACGAGCTCGCACGGCGATTGGCGGATTTCGACATCCATCCCAGCGGTCCGCTATGGGGCGCTGGCGAACTGCGCAGCAACGGCGAGTGCGCACGAATCGAACTGGCGGCCATGTCCGACGATGTGGCGCTGCGCCTGCGTGCGGGACTAGAAGCCGCGGAACTGAAACAGGAACGCCGTGCGTTGCGGCTCCAGGTCGCGGAACTGGCGTGGCAATGGCCGGACTCGACGGTGCTGCAATTGTCGTTCGCGCTTCCGCCGGGGACCTATGCCACCGCGGTATTGCACGAGCTGGGCGCCTGCATGCAACCAAACCCCGCCGTGGGAGCGACGTGAGTCGCGAACAGCTCTATCCAGGGGCGAAAAGCCTCGCGACTTGCGTCGCTCCCATGGCAATTACTGGCGTTTGAGCAGCACCAGCACCGCGCCGGTGCCGCCCTGGGCGGCGGGCGGCGAGTGGAATGCCAGTATGTCGGCGCGCTGGCGCAGCACGCGGTCCACCAGGTTCTTCAATACCGGCAGGCGCTCTTCCGAATTGTGGCCCTTGCCGTGGACGATGCGTACGCAGCCCACGCCATGCGTGCGGCAATCGCGCAGGAAATCGCGCAGCAGGGCTTCCGCGGTGCGCGCGGGCAGGCCATGCAGGTCCAGTTCCTCCTGCGCGGCGTACTCGCCACGGGCCAGGCGCTTGAGCACCATCGGCGGCACTTCGGCCCGTCGATAGGCGAGCGCGTCGCCGGCTTCCAGCGCGGCGATCAGCGCATGCTTGAACTCGTCGCGCGCGCGGTCCTCGTC
>DASRYD010000120.1:0-5803 GCA_035653955.1 Pseudoxanthomonas sp. | reverse complement strand
GTGGTGACGCTGGGCCTGGTCTGCACCGCGCTCGCCTTCCTGCTGTTCTTCGCACTGATCGCCGAGGCCGGCCCGGCGCGCGCCACCGTGATCACCTATTTCAACCTGCTGGTCGCGCTGTTGCTGGGCGTGTTGCTGCTGAGGGAGCCGCTGAGCCCCGGCATGCTGGTCGGTTCGGTGCTGGTGGTGCTGGGTTCGTTCCTGGCCACGACCGGGCGCAAGCGGGCCGTGGCGGCGGGCGAAGGCTGAGTCGTCCGCTCAGGCGACCATGCCGACGCGGCGGCGCTCCGCGTTCATGTCGTGCACCGGACGCACTTCGATGCAGCCGAAGCGGATCCATGGGAATTCGTGGGCGATGCGCGTGGCTTCTTCGATGTTCTCGGCTTCGATCAGATTGAAGCCGGCCAGCATTTCCTTGGTCTCCGCGAACGGACCGTCGGTCACGCTCGACCTGCCGGCGCGCACCCGCACCGAACGCGCTTCCGAAGGCTTCTGCAATTGTTGCGCGAGCAGCAGGGTGCCGTCCGCCTGCAGTTCGTCGGCATGGCTGAGGCAGCCGTGCATCAGCCGGTCGTATTCCTCGGCGGGCAGTTCCTTGAGCATTTCGGCGTCGGTATAGACCAGCAGCAGGTATTGCATGCGGGGGCTCCGGGGCGGGGAGCGCGCATGATGCCCGATCCCGGCGACGGCCGCGTGGACGCGCCATGACGCGCCGCAGCAAGCGGCGCCGGAAAATTTTTTCGCACGGCTGTCGATTCCCGCCGCACCCATCCGTCGTACCCAGTGAAAGCCGGCGATTCCGGCCCGATTCCACAGGAGAAACGACATGAAAGTAATGGTCCTCGTCAAAGCCGACGCCGATACGGAAGCCGGTGTCATGCCTTCGCAACAACTGCTGGCCGAGATGGGCAATTACAACGAGGCCCTGTCCAAGGCCGGCATCCTGCTGGCCGGCGAAGGCCTGCATCCGAGCCGCCGCGGCGCGCGCGTGCGCTTCGACGGCAAGCACCGCACGGTCGTCGACGGTCCGTTCGCGGATACCAAGGAACTGGTCGCCGGTTTCTGGCTGTGGCAGGTGCGTTCGCTGGACGAAGCGGTGGAATGGCTGAAGCGCGCGCCGTTCGACGGCGGCGCCGAAGTCGAGATCCGCCCGGTGTTCGAAGCCGAGGACTTCGGCGAGGCCTTCACCCCGGAAATGCGCGAGCAGGAGCAACGTGTGTTCGCCGAAGCCGCAGAGCGCTCCGCCCGCCCCCACTGACGCGACCCCACGCAAAAGGACAATGCCATGCAGCTGATCGCTTATCTCAATTTCCCCGGCACCGCGCGCGAGGCGATGGATTTCTACGCCAAGGCCTTCGGCGGCGCCGTCACCCAGCGTTTCACATACGGCGAATCGCCGATGGCCGAGCAATGCGGCCCGGCTTCGGCCGACCACGTGATGCATTCGCAGGTCGAGGTCCCGTCGAAGGCGGGCGCCAACGCGATCCTGATGGGCGCCGACGGACCGCCGCCGCACGAGGCCGGCAGCACCTGCATCAACGTCCTGGTCGATACGCCGGAAGAAGCCGAGCGCGTGTTCGCCGCGCTGGCCGAAGGCGGCGCCGTGCAGATGCCGATCGCCGAGACCTTCTGGGCGCATCGCTTCGGCGGCTTGCAGGACAAGTACGGCAAAGGCTGGCTGGTCAATTGCCTGAAGCCGATGCCGTAACCGGCTGTTGACGCCTTATCCCCGATATTCGACCCAAGGACATCGCGATGCCCCGCAATCTCTACGTCACCCTGCCCGTCAAGGATCTGCAGCGCAGCGTCGATTTCTTCGCCGCGCTCGGCTTCTCGTTCGACCCGCAGTTCGCCAGCGAAAACGGCGCCGCCCTGGTCGTCAACGACAACACCAGCGTGATGCTGGCGACCGAAGCGTTCTTTTCGACGCTCACCAAGGTGCCGATCGCCGACCCGCGCAAGGCCACCGAAGCCCTGTTCGCGCTGTCGCTGGACAACCGCGCGGAGGTGGACGAACTGGTGCGCAAGGCGGTGGCCGCGGGCGCGGTCGAAGGCCACGACCCGGAGGACTACGGCTTCATGTACCACCGCGGCTTCGTCGATCCGGACGGCCACCAGTGGGGCGTGTTCTGCATGAACGAAGCCGGATCCCCCGGCGCCTGAACCACGACAGGAAACACCATCCAATCCCCTCGAAGGAGACAACGACATGACCAAGCCCGCGAAAAACACGATCTGCATCTGGTACGACAACGGCGCCGAAGAAGCGGCGCGCTTCTACGCCGAGACCTTCCCCGATACCGCGGTCGGAGCGGTGCATCGCGCGCCGTCGGACAATCCGTCGAACAAGCAGGGCGAGGTCCTGACCGTCGAATTCACGGTGATGGGCGTCCCCTGCATCGGGCTCAACGGCGGCCCTGCGTTCACCCAGACCGAGGCGTTCTCGTTCCAGATCGCCACCGTCGACCAGGCTGAAACGGACCGCTACTGGAACGCGATCGTCGGCAACGGCGGCAAGGAAAGCCAGTGCGGCTGGTGCAAGGACAAGTGGGGCGTGTCGTGGCAGATCACCCCGATCGTCCTGACCGAAGCCTTCACCGGTTCGGACCCCGCGGCCGCCAAGCGCGCGTTCGACGCGATGATGCAGATGGGAAAGATCGACGTCGCCAAGATCGAAGCGGCGATTCGCGGCTGAACGACTGGATTGGCGCGCGCGTTCGGAAACGCCGGCCGCGGATACGGAGAATCGAATGAGAAAGCTCAGGATCATCGAACACATCTCGCTGGACGGCGTGATCCAGCATTCCGCGGATGGCGACGGCTTCCCCTACAGCGACTGGACCGCACCCTATCGGAGTCCCGCCGGCCGGGATGCGGTGCTGGCCGCGCAGGGCGAGCGCTTCGACCTGTTGCTCGGCCGTCGCACCTACGACATCTGGTCGGGCTTCTGGCCGAAGGCGCCGAGCAGTCCGATGGCGGACGGTCTCAACGCGGCGACGAAATACGTCGCCACCCATCGTCCGGAGAGCCTCGAGTGGGGTCCGTTCGAAAGCCTGGGGCCGGACATCGTCGAGGGCATTCGTCGGATCAAGTCGCAGGATGGCCCCGACCTGGTCCTTTGGGGCAGTTCCACGCTGGTATCGACGCTGCTCGAACAGGGGCTCGCGGACGAAATCCTGCTGATCGTCTATCCGGTCCTGTTGGGCAGGGGGAAGCGCTTCTTCGCGGAAGGCGCCCCCGCGCGCGCCCTCGAGCTCATCCGCACCGAGGCGTTCCCGTCCGGCATCGTCTTCAGCGCTTACCGGGCCGCCGGTCCATTGAAGACCGGATAGTCCGACCGCGACATCGTCTGCCGCACGACCAGAATCCCACCAAGGAACCTTCCCCATGCCTACCCAGATTTTCGTCAACCTGCCGGTCGCCGACCTGGAGAAATCGAAAGCCTTCTACACGGCGCTCGGCCACACCATCAACCCGAAGTTCAGCGATGAGAACGGGGCCTGCGTGGTGGTCAGCGACACCATCTTCGTGATGCTGCTGACCCGCGCGTACTTCCAGGGCTTCACCCAAAAATCGGTCGCCGACGCCGGCAAGGAATTGCAGACCCTGATCGCGCTGTCCACCGGCGGCCGCGCCGAAGTCGACGCGACGATGGACAAGGCGCTGGCCGCCGGCGGCACGGAGGCGGGCGAAGCCAAGGATTACGGCTTCATGTACCAGCGCAGCTTCGAGGACCCGGATGGGCACACCTGGGAAGTGTTCTACATGAACGAAGCCGAATTCCCCGGCACATGATGCGAAGGAGACGGAGATGAGTTACGTCGATGGTTTCGTGGTACCGGTACCCAGGGCCAACCTCGCGGAATACAGGCGCTTCGCCCGCAAGGCCGGCAAGATCTGGAAGGAATATGGCGCGCTGGAATACGTCGAATGCGTCGGCGACGACGTGCCGCCGGGCAAGGTCACCTCTTTCCCGCAAGCGGTGAAGTTGAAGCCGGACGAAGTCGTGTTCTTCTCCTGGATCGTCTACCGCTCGCGCGCGCATCGCGACCGGGTCAACAAGCAGGTGATGGCCGACCCGCGCCTCGCCGGCATGGGGCCTGCGGACATGCCGTTCGATGCGAAGCGGATGTTCTGGGGCGGATTCAAGCCGGTCATCGAGCTCTGATCCGGGGCGATCGCCGCAGACCCGAAGGAGAGACATGCATGAGCAAGCCGAATCCCGTCGTCTGGTTCGAAATCTACGTGCAGGACATGCCGCGCGCCCGCGCTTTCTACGAGGCGGTGCTGGGGGCGAAGCTGGAAGCGCTGTCCGCGCCCGTGCCCGACCTGGAAATGTGGTCGTTCCCGGCGCGGATGGAGGCTCCCGGTGCCGGCGGCGCCCTGGTGAAGATGAAGGGCGCGCCGTCCGGCGGTTTCGGCACGCTGGTCTATTTCGGCTGCGAGGACTGCGCCGTCGAAGCCGGCCGGGTGGAGGCCGCGGGAGGCAGCGTGTTCCGGGAAAAATTCCCGATCGGCGAGTACGGGCACATCGCACTGGCCATCGATACCGAGGGCAACCAGTTTGGCTTGCATTCGATGGCATGAAACATGCTAATTCCCGGGTGGCAACCCGTCGGCACCGCGATCCACGCCCATGAGCTCCTCCGACTTCCAGCGCACCCTCAACACCCTTTGGCGAATGGAATCGCCGAAGCTGATCGCGCGGCTGACCCGGATGCTGGGCAACCTGGACAGCGCGGAAGAGCTGGCCCAGGACGTGCTGGTGACCGCGCTGGAGCGCTGGCCGCAGGACGGCATTCCGGACAATCCCGCGGCCTGGCTGATGACGGCCGCGCAGCGCCGCGCCATCGACCAGTTGCGCCAGCGCAAGCTGCACGCCGGCAAGCACGAACAACTGGCTTACGAACTGGAGGGCGCCGACATGGCCGGACCCGCTAGCGATGCATGGCTGGAAGACGACATCGGCGACGATCTGCTGCGCCTGGTCTTCGTAGCCTGCCACCCGGTACTGCCGACCGAGGCGCGAGTCGCGTTGACCCTGCGCCTGCTCGGCGGCCTGACCACGGACGAAATCGCCCGCGCTTTCCTGCAATCCGAGCCGACCATCGCCCAGCGCATCGTCCGCGCCAAGCGCACGCTGGCGCAGAAGCGGATACCGTTCGAGGTGCCGCGCAAGGCCGAACTGGGCGAGCGGCTGGATTCGGTATTGGAAGTGGTCTACCTGGTATTCAACGAAGGCTATTCCGCCACCGCCGGCGAGGACTGGATGCGTCCGGCACTGTGCGAGGAAGCGCTGCGGCTGGGCCGGGTGCTGGCCGGATTGATGCCGGGCGAGCCGGAGGTGTACGGCCTGCTCGCGTTGATGGAGTTGCAGGCCTCCCGCCTGCGCGCGCGGATCGGCGCCGACGGCGAGCCGGTCCTGCTGCTGGAGCAGGATCGTTCGCGCTGGGATCGCCTGCAGATCCAGCGCGGGTTCAACGCCCTGGAACGGGCGGCGGTGCTGGGCGGAGCCGACGGTCCTTATGCCCTGCAGGCCGCCATCGCCGCCTGCCATGCCCGCGCGGGGCGGGCACAGGTCACAGATTGGTCGCGCATTGCGTCACTTTATGCTCGGCTGGCGCAAACCATGCCCTCGCCGGTGGTCGAGTTGAACCGGGCCGCCGCGGTGGGCAAGGCCTCGGGACCCGAGGTCGCCTTGCCGCTGGTCGAGGCGCTGCGCGACGAGCCCTTGCTGCGCGAGTATCCGCAGCTTCCGGCCTTGCAGGGCGACCTGCTGGAACAGCTCGGCCGCCGCGACGAG
>DASRYD010000119.1:0-7571 GCA_035653955.1 Pseudoxanthomonas sp. | reverse complement strand
GGGTTTCCGTGTCTCCCGTCTCCCTCTTCCCGTCTCCCTCTTTGGAAGGAAATCGCATGGTCTGGTTCGAAACAATCCTCGTCGTGGTCACGCTGTTCACCGGCGCGGTCTGGCTGCTGGACAAGCTGTTCCTGGCGCGTCGCCGCAAGGCGCGCGGCGGGCTGCTCGACGAGGAGCCGGTGCTGGTCGACTATTCGCGCGCGTTCTTCCCGGTGCTGGCCCTGGTGCTGGTGCTGCGCAGCTTCGTCGCCGAGCCGTACAAGATCCCGTCGGCGTCGATGTACCCGAACCTGCACATCGGCGACTTCATCCTGGTGAACAAGTTCGCCTACGGCCTGCGCCTGCCGATCAACAACCGGAAATTCGTCCCGGTGGGCGAGCCCAAGCGCGGCGACGTGGTGGTGTTCCATTATCCCGGTTACCTGTGCCGGGCCGGCGAGCAGGAAGTGCGCAGCCAGACCGGCGACTGCTCGATGCCGCAGCCGGTGAACAACGAGAACTGGATCAAGCGGGTGATCGGCCTGCCGGGCGACCGCATCGGCTTCGACGGCAACGCACTGTCGGTCAATGGCCAGCGGGTGGCGTACAAGCCGCTGGGGACCTACGAAGACCCGAAATCCGGGGTGCCCGGCGCGCAATTGCTGGAAGAGGACCTGCCGGGCCGCAACCATTGGATGCTGGAAAGCCAGGACCGGGTGCTGCCGCCGGGCGAGTGGGTGGTGCCGGCGGGGCAGTATTTCGTCATGGGCGACAATCGGGATAATAGCGAGGACGGCCGTTTCTGGGGTTTCCTGCCCGAGACCGAACTTCGCGGCAAGGCTTTCCTGATCTGGCTCAATTGTTCCAACTGGTTCTGCAAGGACGGTTTCGATCCGTCGCGGATCGGCACCAAGATCAATTGAACGCACCGCAACCTGGGGGATTGGCAATGAAAAGCGCACAAAGGGGCATGACCCTGCTGGGGTTCATCATCTGCCTGGCCATCGCCGGCATCTTCGCCTACATCGGCATGAAACTGGTGCCGATGTACACCGAGTTCTTCTCGGTCAAGGCGGCGATGAACGACCTGGCCAGCCAGCCGGGGATCGTCGACCAGGATCCGGGCAAGATCAAGGACCTGTTCTTCCGCAAGTTGTACATCAGCTATTCCGACGACAACATCAAGCCGGAGAACATCAAGCTGACCCGCCAGGACGGCGGCTGGCTGATGGAAGTGAACTACGAAGTGCGCAAGCCGATGATCGCCAACATCGACGTGGTCGGTCGCTTCAACCGCACCAAACTGCTGGCCAGCAAGAGCGTGGCGGACTGATTTGGAAGACCGGCTGCGACATCGCTTCGCCCGCCCCGAGTTGCTGGCGCAGGCGCTGACCCATCGCAGCGCCGGCGCGCCGCACAACGAAAGGCTGGAATTCCTCGGCGACGGCGTGGTCAACCTGCTGGTCGCCGAGGCGCTGTACCAGCGCTGGCCCAAGGCCGACGAAGGCGCGCTGACCCGCGCTCGCGCCGAACTGGTCCGCGAAGCCGCGCTGGCCACCATCGCCCGCGACCTGCAACTGGGCGAACGCTTGACCCTCGGCCCCGGCGAGATGAAATCCGGCGGACATCGTCGCGATTCGATCCTGGCCGATGCGCTGGAAGCCGTGGTCGCGGCGATCTACCTCGATGCGGGCTTCGAGGCTTGCCGCGCGACAGTGCTGCCATGGTTCGAAGCGTCGATGGCCGCGCTGCCGGTCGGCAAGCCGGAAAAGGATGCCAAGACCCGCCTGCAGGAATGGCTGCAGGCCCGGCAGAAGCCGTTGCCATCGTACGATCTGGTCGGCGAAAGCGGCGAGGAGCACGCCAAGCTGTTCCAGGTGCGTTGCAGTACGCCCGAGCCGCCGCTGTCGGCCGAAGGCGAGGGCAGTTCGCGCCGCAACGCCGAGCAGGCCGCCGCCGCGGCCCTGCTGGAACGGATCGCGTCCCTGTAGCAGCGCACTTCGGTACGCGACTGGGTGCCTGCCGTGCCGGGCGCATCTTGCGCAGCGCCATTTCTCCGGCCGCGCACTGAAGTGCGCTTCTGCGGGAAGGCGAGCGATACAATCGCTGCATGTCTTCCTCCGAAACCACCCCCCACCGCGCCGGCAGCATCGCCGTCATCGGCCGTCCCAACGTCGGCAAGTCGACCCTGACCAATGCCCTGGTCGGGGCCAAGATCAGCATCGTCTCCAATCGGCCGCAGACCACGCGCCACCGCCTGCTCGGCATCGCCACGTTCCCCGAAGGGCAGATCGCCCTGGTCGACACGCCCGGCCTGCACAAGCAGCAGAAGACCGCGATGAACCGGGTGATGAACCGCGCGGCGCGCGGCGCGCTGGAAGGCGTCGACGCCGGCCTGCTGGTGGTCGAGGCCGGACGTTGGGACGAAGAGGACACGCTGGCTTACAACGTGCTGTCCGACGCCGGCATCCCGGTGGTGCTGGCCGTCAACAAGGTCGATCGGCTGAAGGACAAGGGCGCCCTGCTGCCGTTCCTGGCCCAGATCAGCGAAGGGCGCAGCTTCGCCGCGATCCATCCGGTGTCGGCGATGAAGCGCAACGGGCTGGAAGCCTTGGTCAAGGATCTGCTGAAGGCGCTGCCCGAGGCGCCGTCGATGTTCGGCGAGGACGAGATCACCGATCGCAGCGAGCGTTTCCTTGCCGGCGAACTGGTGCGCGAGCAACTGATGCGCCAGCTCGGCGCGGAGCTGCCTTACGCGACCACCGTGGAAATCGAGCGCTTCGCCGAGGACGGCGAACTGCTGCGCATCGGCGCGGTGATCTGGGTCGAGCGCGACGGGCAGAAGGCCATCGTCATCGGCAAGGCCGGCGCGCGGCTGAAGGAAATCGGCGCCAAGGCGCGCATGCAGATGGAACGCCTGTTCGGCCGCAAGGTATTTCTCGAGACCTGGGTGCGCGTGCGCGAAGGCTGGTCGGACGACGAAGCGGCGTTGAAGGCGTTCGGCTACGGCGAATGACCGTGGCGGCGGCGTCGGCCATGCAGGATTCGGGAAAGCGCGATCGGAAAACGCTCGTCGGCAGTTGCCATTGCGGGGCGGTGCGATTCGAGATCGTCAGCGATTTCCCCGAACTCACCACCTGCGATTGTTCGATCTGCAAGCGCAAGAACGCGTTGATGGTGAAGGTCCACGAAAGCGACTTCCGCCTGTTGTCCGGTGCGGAATCGCTGGCCGAATACCGGTTCCATACGGGTACGGCCCGGCACTATTTCTGCAGGACCTGCGGCATTTATCCGTTCCATCGCAAGCGGGTCGCACCCGATTGCTACGGCATCAACGTGTTCTGCCTGGAGGATTTCGATCCGGCCGGCATTCCGGTGCGGGCGACCGTCGGCGCGGGCATGCCCTGAGCCGATGCGCATCGCCGCCGAACCCGCCTTCGTCCTGCACGCCCGCGCCTGGCGCGAAACCAGCCTGCTGGTCGAGGTGCTGAGCGCGGAACACGGCCGCATAGGCATCGTCGCGCGCGGGGTGCAAGGGCCGAAGAAGCACCTCCTGCGTGCCGCATTGCAGCCGTTGCAGCACATCCGCTTCGACGCCATGCAGCGCGGCGAACTGGCGCAACTCAACGCGGCCGAGGCGCTGGACGCCGCGCCCCGGCTGACGGGCGATGCGGCGCTGGCCGGGTTCTACATCAACGAACTGGTACTGCGCCTGGCGCCACGCCACGACCCGCATCCCGAACTGTATTCGGCCTACGCCGCGACCCGCGAACGCCTGCGCGAAGGTGGATCGTTGGCGTGGACCCTGCGCCGGTTCGAACGCGACCTGCTGGAAGCGCTGGGTTTCGGCTTCGACTTCAACCGCGATGGCGACGATGTCGAAATCGACCCGGCCGCGCGTTACCGGCTGGATCCCGAGCACGGCCCGCGCCGCTTGCTGAGCGATCGCGGGCACGACGAGCGCAGCAGTGCAGCCACTGGTCGGGCTTTGCTCGCGTTGGCTGCCGACGCGATGCCCGAACACGACGATCTGGCCAGCCTGCGCCTGCCCATGCGCGGCGTGCTTGCGCATCACCTGGGCGCGCGCGGGCTGAAGTCGTGGGAGATGATCGGCGAATTGGGGCGCCTGAAGCGGTAGGAGCGGGCAGGGCCCGCTGCTACGGGAGGTGCGTCAATCGTGCGGCTTCTTCGAACGCCCCGAGCGATTCCGCGTCGTCCGGCGCTGCGTTCAATGCACCGGCAGACGCCTGCAAGCGCGCCGCCCCGACGAAACCGCTGCTGGCCTTCAGTCGGTGCAATTCCGCGCACGCTGCCTCGATGTCGCCGGAGCGCAGTGCGGCGGCGATGCGTTCGCACTGGCCCGGCAATTCGGCCAGGAACAGCGCACGCAATTGCACGACCGCATCGCGATTGCCGTTCAGCGCCGCCAGGGCCGCATCGTCGTTCCATAGCGGCAGGGCCGGAATGTCGCCGTCCCCTGGCGCCGACGCAGGGACCGAGGACCGGCCCAGTGCCGAGCGCACCTTCGCCTGCAGTTCCGCCGCGGCCACCGGCTTGACCACGACGCCATCGAAACCGGCCTCGCACAACCGTTGCGCCAACGCGGGCGAATCGTCGGCGGTGTGGGCCAGCGCGGGCGTTGCCGCCGATTTCGCACGCAACCACGCCAGCAGTGCGACACCGCTGCCATCGGGCAGGTTGGCGTCGATCAGCCACAAATCGTGCCCAAGCGCCACGGCCTGCGCTTCGGCCACCGAGGCGGCCGTTTCGATCGTCGCCGGCAGCGCTTCCAGCGCGGCGCGCAGGAAGGCCAGGCTGATCGGATCGTCTTCCACCAGCAGCAGGCGCGGCATCATGGCCGGAGTTTAAGCCGCATGGGCGCATCTGCGACAATAGCCGGCCTTGTGTCGCCCGCAGCCCCCGCCACGTGGCCAGAACCCGCGCCCCCCGCATCGACAAAACCCCGTTCGAAGCCGAAATCACCGACCTGAGCCATGACGGCCGCGGCGTCGCCCGCCGCGACGGCAAGGCTGTGTTCGTGGCTGGCGCACTGGCCGGCGAGCGCGTGCTGGCCGAACAGACCGCGAAAAACCGCCATTTCGACGAAGCCCGCGTCCTCGAGGTGCTGCAGGCTTCGCCGGACCGGGTCGAGCCGCGCTGCCCGCATTTCGGTACCTGCGGCGGCTGCGTGCTGCAGCACCTGGACGAAGGCAGGCAGATCGCCGCCAAGCAACGCGTGCTGCTGGAAAACTTCGAACGCATCGGTCACGTCACCCCGGAAACCGTGCTGCCGCCGCTGACCGGCGCCAGTTGGGGCTACCGGCGCAAGGGACGTTTCTCGGTGCGGCGCGTCGAGAAGAAGCAGAAGACCCTGGTCGGTTTCCGCGAGCGGGATCCGCGTTTCGTCGCCGACCTGTCGGTGTGCCGTACGGTGATCCCGCAGATCGGCGAACGGGTCGCCGACCTGGCTGCGCTGGTCGATGGCCTCGACGCGCGCGCGGACATCCCGCAGATCGAGTTCATCGCCGGCGACGCAACCGACGAATTCGATGGCGTCGCGCTGGTGTTCCGCCACCTGCAGCCGCTGGGCGAGCAGGACCGGGCGGCCCTGGCCGAATTCGGCGGGGCGCATCGCTTCGCGATCTTCCTGCAGCCCGGCGGTGTCGAAAGCGTGCATCCGTTGTGGCCCGTCCACGCCGATGGAAGCGGGCCGCAACTGGCGTTCGGCCTTCCGGCATGGGACGTGGAATTGGCGTTCCGCCCGCTGGATTTCATCCAGGTGAATGCCGCGTTGAACCAGAAGATGGTCGCGCATGCGTTCGAACTGCTGGATCCGCAGTCGCAGGATCGGGTGCTGGATCTGTTCTGCGGCCTGGGCAATTTCACCCTGCCGCTGGCGCGGTTGGCGGGCGAGGTGGTCGGCGTGGAAGGCGAAGCCGGCCTGGTCGCGCGGGCGCGCGACAACGCGCAGCGCAACGGGCTGGGCAATGCGCAGTTCTTCGCCGCCGACCTGACCCAGGACCAGCGGGGCACGCCGTGGATGCGCGCCGGATTCGACAAGCTGCTGCTGGACCCGCCGCGCTCGGGCGCGATCGAAGTGCTGCAGCAGCTGCCGCTGAAACAATTCGGCCGCATCGTCTACGTCAGCTGCCATCCGGGCTCGCTGGCGCGCGATGCCGGCTACCTGGTCAACGAGCAGGGCTTCAGGCTGAAGGCGGCCGGGGTGATGGACATGTTCCCGCACACCGCGCACGTCGAGAGCATCGCACTGTTCGAACGCTGAGAGGAACGGACATGGGCATCGAAATCGAACGCAAGTTCCTCGTCTCCGGCGAGGCCTGGCGCGCGGCCGCGCACAAGGTCGTGGCGATGGCGCAGGGCTACCTGAACGACATCGACGCGGTCGAAAGCGGCGCGCAACGCGCCTCGGTGCGGGTTCGCATCGAAGGCGACGAGGCGCACCTGAACCTGAAGTCGCGCGAACTGGGCCACACCCGGCAGGAATTCGACTACCTCATCCCGGTCGCCGACGCGCGGGCCCTGCTGGCGCTGTGCACCGGCGGGCTGATCGACAAGCGCCGCCACTACGTGAACCACGGCGGGCACCTGTGGGAAGTGGACGAGTTCCTCGGCGACAACGCCGGTCTGGTGGTCGCGGAAATCGAGCTGGATTCGGCCGACGAGGCCTTCGACATGCCGGCATGGGCCGGCAAACAGGTGACCGACAGCCTGCGCTATTACAATCTGGCCCTGGCCGCGCGTCCGTACTCGCAATGGAGCGAGGACGAACGCAACGCCGCCGACATTCCCTGAAGGAACCCGCATGCTGTTGATTGGCGTCTCCGGCCACGAACTCACCGGACAGGAACGCGACTGGCTGCAGCACGATGCCGTCGCTGGCGTGGTGCTGTTCGGGCGCAATTTCGCCTCCAAGCAGCAGGTCGGCGAGCTGTCCGCGGCGATCCGCGAGGCCGCGCCGCGCCCGCAGTTGATCTGCGTGGACCAGGAAGGGGGGCGCGTGCAGCGCTTCCGCGACGGCTATAGCAAGTTGCCGCCGCTGCAGGTGCTGGAAGCGGTCCATGCGCAGGATCCGCAACGCGCCCTGGCGCTGGCCGAGCAGCACGCGTGGCTGATGGCCAGCGAAGTGCGCGCCAGCGGTGTCGACCTGAGTTTCGCCCCGGTGGTCGACCTGGCCCGCGGCAATCGCGCCATCGGCGACCGCGCCTTCGCCGCCGATCCGCAGGTCGTCGCCGAATTCACCCGCGCCTACGTGCGCGGCATGCACGGCGTCGGCATGGCCGCGACGCTGAAGCATTTTCCCGGCCACGGCACCGTGCTCGAGGACACCCACCACGACGTCGCGGTCGATCCGCGCTCGCTGCAGGCATTGCGCGACGCGGACCTGGTGCCTTTCGCCGCCGGCATCGACGCGGGCGCCGTCCTGACCATGGGCATGGGCCTTGGGCCTGAACCAGCGGATCGTCCCAACTTCATAGTACCGATCTACGGTTCACCTGAGGCGGTAGCCGTACCCGCCGACGCGCCACCCATCTTCTTCGCGCTCGCGCTGGACGATCCTATTGTGGTCCGGC
>DASRYD010000118.1:0-1565 GCA_035653955.1 Pseudoxanthomonas sp. | reverse complement strand
CCGCCGCCTCCGGCCGCACCCCTTCCCCTGCACGCACTGACCAAGCGCAAGGTCGTGATCGTCGACAAGGACGGCAAGACGCGCAGTTGGGAAGGCGGACCGAACGACACGCCGCCCGCATGGGCACTGGAACCGCCTGCGCCACCCGCGCCGCCTACTCCGCCGGCGCCTCCGGCCGAAGACGACTGAAGTCGGGAAAATTCCGCCTGCGGGCTTCGTGTTCAGGGCTTCGCCGCGACGCCCGCTTCCGGGGCGGGTTCCACCCACTCGGCGAACACCTTGTCGATCCTCGCATCGGCGATGGATTTGCCCCCCTGCACTTCCGCGGCCTGCATGAACAACGGCATGATCATCGCCATGCCGTCGACCTTGGTCCTGAGGCGAAGGCCCGGCGGCCGGGACAGGAAGCCGTCCCAGCGCGCGCGCACTTTCGCCCAGTAGCCCGCCGTTGCCGTCCAATAGGCGTAGGCCGGTTTGAAGTCGACCTCCGTGGTCCTGCGGTAATCGTTGAAGCCGAACTCGCGCGCCAGTTCCGACTGGCTGCCATCGGGTTTCCGCAACACCTTGGTGTTGAATTGCTCGTGGGTCCAGCCGTACGGAGTCAGCGTGTGGCGGTTGACCACGGACAGCGCGTTGTAGTCGCTGCGCTTGGTGTACTCGCGGCGCGGCAGCGGCCGCCAGCTCACGTCGCCGGTCCAGGTCGGGACGCCGTTGGCGTAAGTCCAGCGGCCGGTCCCGCAATAACGTGGGGCATCGCTGACCTCGTACACGCATTGTGTCCACGCGCCCCTGGTCGCTTCCGCCGACAGCGCCTGCACGGTCCAGGTCTGGTCGGCGCTGAATTCGAAGCGCGACTTCGCCTCGTACGTCCAGTCCTGCCGCCAGTGCTTGGTGACGTGGCCGCTCTTCGCATCGATCAGGATGTGCTGCAGGACGATACGACCCGGCGCATCCTCCACCACGATCACGGTTTCGTCTCCGCCGCTGCGCATCGCCGGCGCGCGCCGGTAATCCGGCTGCAGCAGCACCGTTTCGTCGAAAGCGAAATCGACCTGGTATTCGCCCCGCATGGACAGGATCGATTGACGGTCGCGGGCCGGATCGGCCGGCGCCTCCGTCGCGAAGGCCGGCGGGACGGACAGCAATGCGGCAATGGCGGCGAGCGGCTTCATCGGGGCTTTCCGTGGCTTGGGGAAGGTCATGGCGTTCACCATTGCAGCGTCAGGCTGGCCGACAGGTTGCGGCCAGGCGCGCTATAGCGATCGATCGCGGTGCTGGCCAGAGACACGTCGCCAGCTTCGAAGTACTTGCGGTCGGCCAGGTTGAACACGCCGACGTTGAAGCGGGCGCCTGGCGCGAATGCCCAGTGCGCGAACAGATCGAGCACGCCGTAACCGCCTTGCCGATAGTATGCGGACGCATCGGAGACGCGCGACTTGCGCCCGGCGAAACGTCCGGCCAGTTCCGCACCCCAGCGCTGGTTTTCGTAGGCGACGCCCAGCGTGGCGGTCAGCGGATCGACGCTGTCCAGCGGCACCCCGGCGGTCTTGTCCTCGCCGCGCGAC
>DASRYD010000117.1:0-2810 GCA_035653955.1 Pseudoxanthomonas sp. | reverse complement strand
AACGTGCCCGGCATCGCCCAGCTCGCGCGCGAGGCGGACCTGCATCCGGTCTACTTCGCGCGGGCGTTCCGACGCGCCTTCGGTTGCTCGCCGGGCGACTACTTGCGCCGGAGACGGGTGGAGTTGGCGATCTCCGCGGTCTGTGCGGGACGTTCGCCGCTGGCGGAAATCGCGCTCGGTTGCGGCTTCGTCGACCAGAGCCACATGACCCACGCATTGCGCCGCGATACCGGGATGACGCCGCGAACCCTGCGCCGGCTGGGCCGGCTGGAGGTTGCGGATCTGCAAGAACGCCGGCGCCGGCGCGTGCAGGCTGCCGACTTCGCCGAACCGGACGCCACCGCATGATCCGCCGCCTGTTGCTCGCCTGCCTCGTTTTCGCCGCTGCGCCGGCATCCGCCTCGGACGATCCGCGCTTCGAGGCGCTGGACAAGGCGATCCGTGCCGGCGATTACAAGCACATCACCAGCGTGCTGGTCGCGCGCGACGGCAAGCTGGTCCACGAAGCCTATTTCGACGAAGGCGGCGCGCAGGCGCGGCGCAACACGCGCTCGGCGACCAAGACCGTGGCCGGCATGCTGGTCGGCGCGGCCATCGCCGACGGCAGGCTGCCGAACGCGCAGGCGCCGGTCCTGCCGTACCTGCGCGACAAGTTGCCGGTGGAGCATCCGGACCCGCGCAAGGACGCGATCACGGTCGAGGACCTGATGACCATGTCCTCGCTGCTTGAATGCGACGACGAGAACCAGTTCTCGCGCGGCAACGAGGAACGCATGTACCTGGTCGAGGACTGGGTGAAGTTCTACCTCGACCTGCCGATCCAGGGGTTCCCGGCGTGGATGCCGAAACCGAAGGATTCGCCGCACGGCCGCAGCTTCCGCTACTGCACCGCCGGGGTGACCACGCTCGGCGCGGTGGTGCAGTCGGCGGTGGGCGAACCCCTGCAGTCCTATGCGCAGCGCCGCCTGTTCGCGCCGCTCGGCATCGAATCGCCGGAATGGCAGTACTCGCCGCTCGGATTGGCGCAGGCTGGCGGTGGCCTGGGTCTGCGCAGCCGCGACCTGCTCGCGCTGGGCCAGCTCTATCTCGATGGCGGCATGCATGGCGGCAAGCGCGTATTGCCCGCCGATTGGGTCGCGACCTCGGTGGCGGCCCATGCCAAGGCCAACGACGACATGGATTACGGCTACCTGTGGTGGCTGATGCGTTGGCCGGTGGGCGATGCGACCTGGCGCGCGTACGCGATGAACGGCACCGGCGGCAACACCGTGCAGGTCTTCCCGGAGCAGCGCCTGGCGATCGTGGTGACCACGACCAACTACAACGAACGCCAGCCGCACCAGATCACCGCAAAACTGTTGAACGCATTGTTGCCGCTGCTGGTGCTGCCGGCGCGCTGAGACAGGCGTATCGTTCGGGCTCCTTTCCCCTCAGGAGCCCGCATGACCACCAGGGCCTATGGCGCGCACGCCGCCGACCAACCCATCGTCGCCATCGGCATCGAACGCCGTGCGCCGGGGCCGCGCGACGTGCAGATCGAGATCGCCTACTGCGGCATCTGCCACTCCGACCTGCACACGGTGCGCTCGGAATGGGCGGGCACGCGATATCCATGCGTGCCGGGCCACGAGATCGTCGGCCAAGTCAGCGCGGTCGGCGCGGAAGTGAGCAAGTTCAAGATCGGCGACACCGTCGGCGTGGGTTGCATGGTCGGCAGCTGCCGGCATTGCGCGGCCTGCGACGAGGGTCTGGAACAGTATTGCGAAAGCGGCTTCGTCGGTACCTACAACGGGCCCACCGCCGACGCCCCGGGCCACACGCTGGGCGGCTACTCGCAGCGCATCGTGGTGGACGAAGGTTTCGTGCTGCGCATCCGCCATGCGCAGGACCAGTTGCCGGCGGTGGCGCCGCTGCTGTGCGCCGGCATCACCACGTATTCGCCGCTGCGCCACTGGAACGTCGGCCCGGGCAGCAAGGTCGGCATCGTCGGCATCGGCGGACTGGGCCACATGGGCGTCAAGCTGGCGCATGCGATGGGCGCGCACGTGGTCGCGTTCACCACGTCCGAAAGCAAGCGCCAGGACGCGCGCGACCTGGGCGCGGACGAAGTGGTGGTTTCGCGCAACCCGGGCGAAATGAAGGCGCATGCCGGCAGCTTCGATTTCATCCTCAACACGGTGGCGGCCAGCCATTCGCTGGATGCGTTCACCAGCCTGCTCAAGCGCGACGGCACCCTGGTGCTGGTCGGCGTGCCCGAGCATCCGCACCCGACGCCGAACATCGGCAACCTGATCTTCAAGCGCCGCGCCATCGCCGGCTCGTTGATCGGCGGCATCGCCGAAACCCAGGAGATGCTGGATTTCTGCGCGGAGAAGGGCATCGTCAGCGACATCGAGATGGTCCGCGCGGACGCCATCGACGCGGCTTACGAACGCATGCTCAAGGGCGACGTGAAATACCGCTTCGTGATCGATTGCGCGACGCTGTGAGGGGGGAGGACGCGCAGGCATTGCCGGTGCTGCACGCCGACGACGCGCTGGCCGTCGTCGACAAGCCCGCCGGGCTGATGGTCCACGACAGCAAGCTGGCGCGCGGCGAGACCGACTTCGCCGCCGACCGGCTGCGCGAGCAGTTCGGCAAGCCGGTGTTCCTGGTGCACCGGCTCGACCGCGCGACCAGCGGCTGCCTGCTGCTGGCCTTCGACCGCGACACCGCCAGCGCGCTGGGCAAGGCGTTGATGGGCGGCGAAGTCAGCAAGGACTACCTGGCGGTGTGCCGGGGCTGGCCGGCCGAAGACGCGTTCACCGTCG
>DASRYD010000116.1:0-1757 GCA_035653955.1 Pseudoxanthomonas sp. | reverse complement strand
TGGTGGTTCTGCGAGTAGTGCGGATGCAGAGCGATGTCGCCGAAGCCGCCCTGGCCGCCGAAGGCGACTTGCGGCACGCCGCCGATGTCGCCGGTCTTGCCCGTGTTCGGGTCGAACAGCTTCAGCTTGCCGGGTTTCTCGGTGACCAGCAGGCGGCCATCGGGCAGGAAGGCCATCGCCCACGGCTGGTCGAAGCGGGCGATTTCGCGCACGGCGAACGGCCGCGCGTCTTCGGCGACCGGCGCCGGGGCGGGTGCGCCATGGCAAGCGGGGAGGGCCAAGGTGAGGCCGAGCAGGGCGAGGGCGACAGGACGCATGACGTTCTCCACCGGACGGGGCGTGTCCGCTACGCATAGAATCATCGTCCACGCCGCGGTTCGCGGCCAGTGAAGGAAGCCACGAATGCCCGCCGCGCTTGCGCCTTACGCCCCCTATCTGGCCACCGCGGCCATCGGCTGGGCCTATTACCGGCGCATCCGCCGCAGCTTCGGCCGCCAACGCTGGCAACCGGTGCGCACCACGCTGCGATTGGCGCTGGTGTCGGTGGCGCTGATCGGGCTGGTCGTGGCGGCGGCATTCCTGCCGCACGTGGTGCCGGGCATGGCGATCGGTGTGGTGGCCGGCGCGGTTCTGGGCGTGTTCGCCTTGCGCCACACCCACGCCGAATGGAGCGATGGGCAGGGTTGGTACACGCCCAATCCATGGATCGGCGGCGCGCTGACTTTGCTGTTGCTGGGAAGACTGGCCTGGCGTTATGCCAACGGCGCGTTTTCCGGCGCGGCCGCGCAGACCGCGCAGCAGGCCAGTCCGCTGACCCTCGGCATCGCGACGGCGCTCGTTTCGTATTCGCTGGTCAATGGCGCGGGCCTGTTGTGGCGCATGCGTCGCCTGTCGATGCAGGCGAATCCTTCGGTAATGCAGTGAGCCTGGTCCACGCATGAATCTTCCCTTGCATCTGGGCCTTCTCGGCGCGCTCGAAGCCGGGCTGATCGCTTTCCTCGTCGCCGTGCTGATGTATGCGCTGTGGCATTGGCTGGGCCGCGTCATCGGTTTTTCGATCGGCCACGTGATCGGCTGGAGCAGCTTGTGCGCGGTCGCGGTCGCGGCGGGCCTGGATTCCTGGAACCTGTTCTCGCTCGGCTTCATGAAGCTGGAGTCGCCGCTGTACGCCCGTTTGGCATTGGCCGGCATCCACGATGTCGATTCGCTGGGCTCGCGCGTGGTCTGCGAATTCACCGGCGCAGGCCTCGGTATCGTCGTGGCGTGGTGGTTGTTCAGTCGCGGTTCGGGCGCGCGCCACACCGCGTAAGTACCCGAAAAATCGCAAAGTTCACGCCCGGCGCACGCGCGTTTCACGCATTCGGGCAGCGCTTCATCCATCGGTCACCAATGCTTAACGAAGTGGGTAAGCGCATCCGCCATGCCTGTGGTTAAGCCTGCGTGCACATTCAGGTCGGGCCGCAAAAAACGTTCAGTCGCGCTTGTGCAACGTGGCGCCGTGTGCGAATGACGCGCACTTTCGAATCCACGAACGCACGAGAGAGACCTACGATGACCAAGCACAATCGCAAGCCCCTGATCGCCCTGCTGGCCCTGTCGGCCGCCCTGGCCTCGCCGGCCGTGTTCGCCCAGGACGCGACCGCTACCCAGCAGACCCCGACCCCGACGACCGATGCTTCGGCACAGAGCCAGGCCGGCGCCACCCAGACCCAACCGACCGATCAGCAGACGCAGCCGACCGACGCCACCAGCGGCAC
>DASRYD010000115.1:0-6066 GCA_035653955.1 Pseudoxanthomonas sp. | reverse complement strand
GAAGGCGACTGCAGCGAAGCGGGTCATCCGCAGCCTGCTCGCAGCGACGCTGGCGTAGTGTTCTCCGCAGGGGCGGGCAACAGCCTCAGACTTCCAGCGTCGCCAGGTCGCCCTTCGCCTCCAACCAGCTTTTCCGCTCACCCGCGCGCTTTTTCGCCAGCAGCATGTCCATCAACGATCGCGTCCCGGCGTCGTCCTCGTTGGTCAGCTGCACCAGGCGGCGCGTATCCGGATGGATGGTGGATTCGCGCAGCTGTTGCGGGTTCATCTCACCCAGCCCCTTGAAGCGGGTCACGTTGACCGCGCCGCGCATTTTCTCGCGCTCGATGCGCTCGAGCAGCAGGCGCTTTTCCTCTTCGTCCAGCGCGTAGAACACCTGCTTGCCCACGTCCACGCGGAACAGAGGCGGCATCGCCACGAAGATGTTGCCCGCCGCGACCAGCGCGGGGAAATGCTTGAGGAACAACGCCGACAGCAGCGTCGCGATGTGCAGTCCATCGGAGTCGGCATCGGCCAGGATGACGACCTTGCCGTAGCGCAGGCCGGAGATGTCGTCCTTGCCGGGATCGCAGCCGATCGCGACGGCGAGGTCGTGAACCTCGTTCGACGCCAGCACGCTGCCCGATGCCACTTCCCATGTGTTCAGGATTTTTCCGCGCAGCGGCAGGATCGCCTGGAAATCCTTGTCACGCGCCTGCCGCGCGCTGCCGCCGGCCGAATCGCCTTCGACCAGGAACAGTTCCGTGCGCGACGCGATCCAGGCGCCGCAGGACAAGGCGCGCGCAGTGGAAGGCCAGGTGGAACAAGCCGCCGATGCGCAGCGCGACGCGATCGACGCGCAGGCGCAGTAGGCTGGCGTCGCGCGACTCGCCTATCGAGCGTTCAGCGCCATGCGGTTGCGAGCACCGTCGCCATCGCGACGAAACGCGACCGCTTGATCCGGGAACGATCGCGCATCGACCGATTCGCCATGCGTGGGCCAGCCTTCGTTCTCGGCGGATTCCAGCGCATCGGCCGCCGGCTTGTCGCGCATGGAGAACGGCGAGCAGAGCATCGCCACGCGATGCAGTTCGACTTGGCGCATACCGACTCCGATCCGCTGCGAGCCGGCTCATTTCGACAGTCGGCCCTGCATGCGGAGCCAAGCCAAGGGAATGCGACCCATCGCGTGCTAGGTGGCGCCGAATGCGACCACCCGACGCGCATTTCGTCGCGATGGCCGTTCACACTGGGGTAACCCGCGCAAGCGCATGTTGTTCCGGCTACGGTGCAATACCGTAACGGCCACTCAGCCGCGCTGCACCCCTCATTCGATCCTCCGCATTGAGTTTCGCGCCCCCAATCACATTGGAGGCCATGGCTTCGGCCGCCCGCGAATTCGCTCGGCGAATTCCCATCAGAGGCAATCCATCATGGAAACTCAGCAGAAAGACAGCAGTACCCAGCAAAACATCCCCGGCACCTTCGCCCAGAACGGATCGACGTTCAAAACCTTCTCGCGCGCGGTCGACCAGGCCGGCTTGCGTGAAGTGCTCGCGGGCCCGGGCCCGTTCACCGTGTTCGCGCCCACCGATGCGGCGTTCGAAAAGCTTCCTGCCGGGAAGCTGGACGAATTGTTCAAGCCGGAAAACAAGGACGAACTCGCATCCCTGGTCAACTATCACGTGGTGAACGGCCGCAAGAGCGCGGCCGACGTGGGCAAATGGGAAGCCGCGCGCACCATCCACGGCCAGCCCGCGCCGATCCAGCTCTCGCGCGGCCAGTTGAGCATCGACGGCGCGCAAGTCACTACGCCCGACATCGCGACGAGCAACGGCACGATCCACGGCATCGACAAGGTCAACATGCCGGTGCAAAAGCCGCACTGAACCTTCAAGGGAATGATTGCAACGGAATGCCGCGGCAGGGAGCGATCCCTGCCGTTTTCGTTGGCCCCGCCCAGCGGAGCCGAACGCGCCTAATTGGCATCGCTTCCGGAGATCAGAACCCGCAGAAGCAATACGCCAAAGCCTTGACCGGCTGGCCGTTCTTGTCCTTGACCGCGCTTTCCACGAAACGCAGCTGCGCTTCGGTTTCCGGCATCGACTTCAGCAGCAGCGCACGGGCGAAGCTGGAGTCCTTCAGCCACGCCGCGCCCATGCGGCTCTGGGCGAATCCGCCGAACAGCTGCTGCAGCGGCGAAATCACCTGCTCGACGTAGCGGACGCGATACTTGTCGGCCTGGCCCAGCTTGGCGCGCGCGGCGGCGTCGGCGACGGCCGCATCGAGGCCGCCGAGTTCGTCGACCAGGCCGCGCTCCCTCGCCTGCGCACCGCTCCACACGCGGCCGCGGCCGACTTCGTCGACCTGCTCCACGCTCTTCTTGCGCGCGGCGGCGACCTTGCCGGTGAAGTCGGCGTAGCCCTTGTCGATCACCGACTGGATCAGTTGGCCCACGCCCGGATCGAGCGGACGGCTGATGTCGAAAGCGCCGGCGAAGCGCGTGGTGCCGACGCCATCGGTATGCACGCCGACCTTGTCCAGAGTGCGGGTGACGTTGGGGATCAGGCCGAAGATGCCGATCGAGCCGCTGACCGTCGAGGCATCGGCGTAGATGCGGTCGGCGTTCATGCTGATCCAATAGCCGCCGGAAGCGGCCAGGTCGCCCATCGACACCACCACCGGCTTGCCGGCTTCCTTCAGCTTGACCACTTCGCGGCGGATCTGCTCGGAGGCGAACACTTCGCCGCCGGGCGAATCGACTCGCAACACCACCGCCTTCACGTCGTCGTCGTCGCGCGCTTCGCGCAGCAACGCGGCAGTGGATTCGCCGCCGATCTTGCCCGGCGGCTCCTCGCCGCCGGTGATTTCGCCGGCCGCCACCACGATCGCCACCTGCGGACGCTCGTCCAACGGCAGGCGCGAGGCATCCAGGCGCGCCAGATAGCCGCCGAAATCCACGCTGCGGAAGCCGGTTTCCGAATCCTTGTCGGCGACGCCGCGTTCGGCCAGCAGGTCCTCGACCTGCTCGCGGGTCTTCAGGCCGTCGACCAGCTTCTGCTGCAATGCGAACTTGGCCAGGTCGCCGCCGGCGGCGGCCACGCCCTCGGGCAGGGTATCGATGCCGGCCGCCAGTCGCTGCGGCGTGGTCTTGCGCAGCTTGGCGATGTCGCCGAGATAGCGCTGCCAGATGTCGCCCATCCAGAACAGGTCGGCCTCCTTGGCTTCCTTCGACGCGGCGTCGAGGATGTACGGCTCGGCGGCCGACTTGTATTCGCCGACACGGAACAGGTGCACGTCGACACCCAGCTTGTCCTGCAGCGCCTGGCGATAGTACTGGCGGTAGCGGCCCATGCCCTCCAGCACCACGCTGCCCATCGGGTCGAGGTAGACCTCGTTGGCCTGCGCGGCCAGCAGGTACTGCCACTGGCTCATGCCTTCGCTGAAGGCCACGACCTGCTTGCCCGAGGCGCGCAGGTCGGCCAGCGCGCGGGCGACTTCGTTGAGGCTGGCGTAGCCGCTGGGCTGCAGCTTGTCCACGTCGAGCAACACGCGCTCGACGTTCTTGTCTTCCTTCGCCGCCTTGATCGCGCGCAGCAGGTCGCGCAGCTGCACTTCCTCGGCGCTGTCGTCGCCGGTGGCCCTGGCCAGTGCGCGCATCGCCGCATCCTTGGTGTACTGCTCGACGATGCGGCCTTCCGGCGCGATGACCAGCGTAGTGCGCGATTGCAGCGGCTCGATGCCGCCCCTGCCCACGACGATCAGCAGGATCGCCAGGAACAGCAGCAGCAGGCCGAAGAACACGATGTTGAGGATCAGCCGGCGGGTGAAATTCATCACGTCCCACAGGCCGACGAAGAACGCGACGATGGGGTTGCGGCGGGAGGGCAATGCCGGCGGGACGGCGGGGGCGGGCTGGTTCATCGAAAACTCCGGAAAACTGAGGCCAGCGTAACGGTTTCCATGGCTGGATTCATGCGTCTTAAGTCACTGCAAGGGAGAACTTGCGGGCACGGGCGGTGGTGAGCTTGTCGAACGGCCTCGGCCGCTTTGCTCGGGCCACTGCGGCGGCTTCTACAGGCCCCGGACCAGCAATTTGCGGCTGCTGCGCTCGAAGCGCGCCCCCAACGCTACCGCCGCGGCGGTCAGGCCGGCGATCAGGCCGATCCACATGCCCTGCGGGCCCCAGCCCAATCCCAGGCCCAGGCCGACGCCCAGCGGCATGCCCAGGCCCCAGTAGGCGCCCATCGCCAGCCACATCGGCACACGCGTGTCCTTCAATCCGCGCAGCGCACCGGCCGACAGCACCTGGATGCCGTCGGGAAACTGGAACGCCGCGGCGAACAACAGCAGCGTGCCGGCCAGCGATGCCACCGCCAGGTCGCGCGTGTACACGGAAGCGACCGCATCGTGACCGAACAGCAGCACCGTCGCCGACAGCGCCTGCGTCGCCAGCACGATGACGTAGCCGGCATGCGCGGCGCGGCGCAGGCCGTGCGGATCGTTCGCGCCCAAGGCGAAACCGACCCGTACGGTGGTCGCCTCGGCCACGCCCATCGGCACCATGAAGCACAACTGGGCCACGTTGATCGCGACCTGGTGCGCCGCCGCCGGCACCGCGCCAAGACGCGCGATCAGCAATGCGGTGACGATGAACAGACTGCCTTCCATCAGGATGGTCACGCCGATCGGCAGGCCGGTCTTCAGCAATTGCACGATCGCCGCCACGCGCGGTGGTTCGAAGTGCACGAACAACTTCAGGTGGGCGAAACGCTTCGATTTCCACAGGTATAGCGCGAACGCCAGCGCTTGCGCCCACATCGTCGTCGCCGAGGCCGTGCCCAATCCCGCCGCGCCCATCGCCGGTGCGCCGAAATGGCCGAAGGTCAGCGTCCAGCCCAGCGGCGCCAGCAATCCCAGGCCGCCGAATCCCAGCAGCATGGTCGGCAGCGTCCAGTGCATGCCTTCGCTCAGATAGCGCATGCAGAAGAACAGCACCAGCGCCGGCACGCCCCAGCGGATCGCGTGCAGGAAGGCGGTCGCGCCGGGCACGATGTCTTCGGCGATGCCGAACGGCAGCAGCAGCAACGGCGCCAGGCTGAGGAAGGCGAACATCAGTACGCCGATGCCCAGCGACAGCCACAGCGCCTGGCGGAACAGCGGGCCGATCTCGTCGTGGCGGCGCGCACCGTGCAGTTGCGACACCGAGGCGGTCAGCGCGATCAGCGTGCCGATCGGCACCATCATCGGCAGCCACAGCAGCGCGGTGCCGACGGTGACCGAAGCCAGCGTCGCGGTGCCGTGGCGGCCGGCGATCAGGTTGTCGACGAAGCCGATCAGGCCGGTGGACACATGGCCCAGCACCAGCGGCAGCGCGAGCATTGCCGTGGCGCGCACTTCGTCGCCGAAGCGGCGCGGGGAAAGGGTCGGGGAAGACATGGGGGAAGCGACACGTCCGACTGCGGCGCGGACGAAGAAGGCGTCGCGCAGGATTCCGGGTCGGATGCGTGCAGTCTAGCGGTTTCGCCGGCGCCCTGCCTTCCGTGCGCCATCCACGCAGGGTATCTTCGCCCGGCCAGACGAGACCGCCCGCCATGACCGATGCCGCATCGCATACGCCCGCCAATTGCGAAAACTGCGCCACGCCGCTGCAGGGCAAGTATTGCCACGCCTGCGGCCAGTCCATCCACAATCCGCTGCGCAACTTCTGGCACGCGCTGGAGGAGTTGATCGAGTCGTTCTGGCATCTCGACGGGCGCG
Source organism: Pseudoxanthomonas sp. (assembly GCA_035653955.1). GTDB lineage: Bacteria > Pseudomonadota > Gammaproteobacteria > Xanthomonadales > Xanthomonadaceae > Pseudoxanthomonas_A. The sequence continues at coordinate 327 of DASRYD010000115.1, read as the reverse complement.
TGTTCCGCACCCTGCGCGATCTGCTGGTGCCGCCGGGCCTGGTCGCCAACCGCTATCTGGCCGGCCACCGCGTCGATTACGTCGCGCCGCTGCGCCTGTTCGTGGTGATGAGCCTGCTGGCGGTGGTCGTCGCCCATTTCGCGATGGCGGCCAGCGACCATGCCGATGCGGTGAAGATCAACGGCGTGCCAACACGAACGATGGACGATGTCGGTGCCGCGACGACCGTCGCCGAGGCGGAACAACGCCGCGACCGCGTGCTGAAGGAACTGCGGGAAGCGCGCGCCGGCATGACCGGGCCGGCGGCTAGCGGACGCAAGGGCATCG
>DASRYD010000114.1:0-2077 GCA_035653955.1 Pseudoxanthomonas sp. | reverse complement strand
GCCGGCATCGGCGTCCGGTTCGCCGTCGCCATTGATGCCGGGCACCGGCAGTCCCGCGGCTTCGCCCGCGAAGCGCGAACGGATCAGCGAGAAATCCGAACCGGCGTCCAGCGAAATGCGCTTGGTTTCGGCGACTTCGCTGCCGCTCGCGCCCCATGGCGCGTAGTCCAGTTCGAACGTCACGCGCAGCGGGCCGTTGGCCAGGCGTCGCCAGCGCACGTAGTTGCCGGACACGTGATCGACGCCATCGACACGCCGCGCCAGGCCGCCGCAACCGCGGCTCGGGCCGACCTTGTAGAAGTCGAGGCCTTCGCCATGGTCGGCGTGATAGTCCTCGCCCGCATACCAGCGATCGACAACCAGCGCGTGCGTGCGCTTGGCCCATACGTCGATGCCGCTGGAAACTTCGCCGGTCGCCGCCAGTGCGGGTCCGTACATGCGGAAAGCGACCCGGTCGTTCTCCCAGGCGAAGTCGTCCATGCGTTCCGGCACATGCCGGCCGAAAGCGCGCGATGGCGGCGGCGCGGAATCGCCGGCCGGACGCAGCACGACTTCGTGCCGTTCGCCCGCGCCCATCCGGATCTCGATCAGCGCATGGCCCGCATCGTCGTCGGCTGCACGCTGCTGGACCGGCAACAGCTTGCCGGCCGTCGCATCGAAGGCTTCCAGGCGACCTGCGCGCGCGGCATTCGCGGACAAGGGCAACGGCACGATTTCCGTGCGTGCGACCTGCAGCGGATTGAAGAGCCGGAAACGACCGAGCGTCGCCGCGGCAGACCCGGCGTCGGGAGCGGTCGCGCAAGCGCCCATCGCCATGGCCACGGCCAGGCATGACGGAACCAGCGGTTTCACGCCCCGTTCCGCCGCAGGTTCTGGGTGATTTCGCGCGCGGCGTCCAGCAACGCGCCGACGACGCGCCGCTCGTGCGCCGCATCCAGCCGTTCGACCGGAACGGAACAGCTGATCGCTTCGAAAGCCGGGCGCCGGTACGGCAATGCGACCGCGAAGCAGCACAGGCCGACCGAATTCTCCTCGCGTTCGAAGGCGTAACCGCGTTCGCGGAACAGCGCGAGCTGCTGGTGCAGCCGATTGCGGTCGGTCACGGTGTTCTCGGTGAGTTGCGGCAGGCGCAACGGCAGCAGCGCGTCGACTTCGTACACGGTGCGCACGGCCAGCAGCGCCTTGCCCAGCGAAGTCGCATGCACCGGCAGGCGGCGCCCGACCCGCGAGAAGATCCGCGGATGGTGCTGCGATTCGCGGCTGGCCAGGTACACCATGTCGGCGCCGTCGATCCGGGCCAGGTGGATGGTTTCGTCGATCTCCAGGCGCAACCGGCTCATCACCGGGCTGGCCGCCTGCACGACCGGGTCGTGGTCGAGGTAAGCGGTGCCGGCGAGCAGCGCGCGCACGCCCACGCCATAGGCGCCGGTACGCGGCTCGACCTGCAGCCATCCGCGCGCCACCAGCGTCTGCAGCAGCATGTACAGGCTCGACTTCGGCCAGTCCAGTTCGCGTTGCAGCTCGGTCAACGACAGCGGGCACGGCGAACGCGCGAGCACTTCCAGCAAATGGGTGGTGCGGTCGGCCGATTTGACCGTGCGCACCGAAGCGCTGCCGCCCTGACGTTCTTCCCGGGATTCGGATTCGCTGGAATGGATCGCCATGCCCGTGCCGCACTGACTGGAGTTCATGCCTACTTTGCCTGAAGTCTGGCACAGCCAAGGCGCAAGTTTTCGTATGCGAACCCACGAATCGGACAACGGGCACAGACTGCACGCGATCCGGGACGCCCAAACGCAAGCAACCCGGCGCCACGACTTTCGAAGGAAGCCCGATGCCCGCTCAACGCACCGCACCCCTGGATGGCGTGCTGTTCTTCCCGGTCACGCCGTTCTCGGCGGACGGACGCCTGAACGAAGCCGCGCTCGAAGCCCACGTTTCGCGCGGCGTCGGCAAAGGTCCGGGCGGAGTCTTCGCCGCCTGCGGCACGGGCGAGTTCCACGCCCTCGACCTGGACGAATACGAGCAGGTGGTGCGCATTGCGGTCGAGGCGACCGGCGGACGCGTTCCCGTGTAT
>DASRYD010000113.1:0-2240 GCA_035653955.1 Pseudoxanthomonas sp. | reverse complement strand
CTGCGCCCGCATGCCGTCCGGCAGGGTTTCGACGAACTCCATCGCGTTGGCGCCGCGCACCGCCTGCTCCAGCGCCGGCTGCGCGGCCTGGGCCAACTCGCCGTAGGCGACGTTGTCGGCGACGCTGCCATCGAAGAGCATCACCTGCTGCCCGACCAGGGCGATCTGCCGGCGCAGATCGGCGAGGCGGTAGTCCTGCACGGCGTGGCCGTCGAGCAGGATCTGCCCGCTTTCGACTTCGTAGAAACGGGGGATCAGCTTGACCAGCGTGGATTTGCCGCTGCCCGAACGGCCGACGATGGCGGTGACCGTGCCCGGCTTCGCGACGAAGCTGATGTCCGAGATGGCCGGGCGCGTCGCCCCCGGATAGCGGGCGGTGACGTTGCGGAATTCCAGCTGTCCCTGCGCGCGGGCCAGCGGCATCGTGCCGGAATCGGCTTCGTCCGGCGCATCGAGGATCGAAAACAGCCGCTCGGCCGAAACCAGCCCGCGCTGGACCATGTTCTGCACATTGGTCAGCTGCTTCAGCGCCGGGATGATCGCCATCATCGCGGTCATCAGCACGATGAAATCGCCGGCGGTCAGGCGGCCGTGCATCGCCTCGCGCCCGGCGATCAGCAGCAACGCCGCCAGCCCGATGGCGCCGGTCAATTGCACCATCGCGGTGGAAACGGCGCGGGTCGATTCGACCTTCATCGCCAGATTGAGGTTGCGCTTGGCCAGTTCGGCGTAACGGCCCAGCTCGGCCTGCTGTGCGCCGTACACTTTCACTTCCTGCTGGTTCGACAAGGCCTGATCCGCGGCCTGCATCAGCTCGGCGCCGCTTTCCTGGATGCGATGGCTGATCTTGCGGTAGCGCCTCGCCACCGCGTTGGTGACCCAGGCCAGCAACGGCGCCAGCAACAGGATCGACAATGTCACCTGCCAGCTGTGCCACAGCATCAGACCCAGCGCACCGACGATCTGCAGCGATTGCTGGACCATCACCTTGACTGCGTCGACAGCTGCCTGCGCGACCTGGTCGGAGTCGGAACCCAGCCGCTGCAGCATCGACGGCACCGGCTCCTTGTCGAAGTGCAGGCCCGGCATCTTCAGGTACTTGCCCAGCACCTTGACCCGGAAGTCGCGGGCGATGCTGCGCGCGGCGCGGCCCATGCCCATGTCGGTGACGTAGCTGGCGACGCCGCGGACCAGGAACAGGCCGACGATCGCCAACGGCATCCACACGGCGATTTCGGCGTTCTTGTCGATGAAGGTTTCATTGGTGATCGGCTTCATCAACGCGAGGAAGCCGCTGCCGGCGGCAGCCTCGACCAATGCGCCCGTCAAGGCCAGCAGCAACAGGCCGGTGTACGGCTTGGAGAATCCCTGCAGGCGCCGGTATATCCGCCATTGCGAAACGCCGCCGCTCACTTGCGCTGCTCCGGCGCGGTCGCGAACTGCACGTTGCGGAAACCGAGCTGGCCCAGCACGTCCAGCGCGGTGATCACCGCCTGGGTCTGCGCGCGCGCGTCGGCGCGCAGCAGCACCGGACGCGCATGGTCGGTGCCGCCCAGCCGGGCGACGGCCTGCTTCAATGCGTCTGCATCGGTGCGCAACACCTCATGGTCGCCCACGAAGTAGCGCCCCTCGGCATTGATCAGCACGCTCAACGGCTGCGATTGCGCTTCGGCGGGCTCGCCGGTGGCGGTCGGCAGTTGCAGCTTCAGGGTCGAACGTGCGTCGAACGTGGTGGTGACGACGAAGAAGATGATCAGCACCAGGATGACGTCGATCAACGGAATCAGGTTGATCTCCGGTTCGTCGTGGGCACGGTCGTCGCGGATGCGCATCGTCGGTCAGCGTTGGGCGGCGCCGCGCACGCGGGCCAATGCGCCGTTCTTGTCGTCCAGCGTGTCGAGCAAGATGGTGGCTTCGCGCTCCATTTCAATGACGTAACCGGCGACGCGGCTGCGGAAATGGCGATGGAATACCAGCGCCGGGATCGCCACGATCATGCCGGTGGCGGTGCAGACCAGCGCCTTGCCGATGCCGCCGGCGAGCTGGTTCACGTCGCCGATGCCGTGGTCGAGGATGCCGAGAAACATCTGGATCATGCCGACCACCGTGCCGAACAGGCCCAACAGCGGTCCCGCCGCGGCAATGGTGCCCAGCGCGTTGAGGAAGCGCTCCATGCGGTGGACCTGGTGGCGACCGGTGTCCTCGATGCGCTCGCGGATCAGCACCCGCGGGCGGTCGCG
>DASRYD010000112.1:0-2381 GCA_035653955.1 Pseudoxanthomonas sp. | reverse complement strand
AGTTCGGCCTGTTCGCGCCCGCGCCGTCGGCCGCGCAGGAAGCGCTGGCCGCGCTGGATCCGGACGAACTGACCCCGAAACAGGCGCTGGAAGCGTTGTACCGGCTGAAATCGTTGCTGTAGGAGCGCACTTCAGCGCGCGGCCGGAAGCCTGCGAGGGCTACGGCGTTGTTCCTCGCAGGAGTCGTTCTCCCGATCGCGCACCGAGGCGCGCTCCTACATGGCGCGGGTGTCGGCCGGCGGGTTCATCCAGTTGTCGTGGCGTCCGTCCATGTGACGGACTTCGCCGGAAACCAGTTCGTCGATGCTGGCGTCGTCGAGCGTGTTGACGTGCACCGCCAGGTAATCGCCACCGGCTTCGGGGATGTGTCCGTGGCCGTACACGGTCACGCCGCAGCGGGTGCAGAAGCGGTGGTGCAGGTTGCCCTCGCCCCAGTCCTTGCCGTAGTCGCCGAGCGCCGCCTCGCCGGCGAGCAGTTCGAAATCGGTGGCGCGGGCGCTCCAGTTGCGGATCTTGCTGCAGTACGTGCAATTGCATTTGCCGGTGCCTTCGGCGAGGTCGAGCGATGCCTGGTAGCGGACCGCACCGCAATGGCAACTGCCGTGGTAGGTCTTGTGCATGTCCGTGCTCCTGTTATGCGGCAGCGCGCGGCTGCAAGGGATGTGGATAGGTCTTCGCCAATTCCTCGTCGCGCGCGGTGGCGCGCTGCGCGGCGGGGCGCGCGTAATGGCGCCGGGCGAATTCGACGAATGCCGGGCGCGGTTCGATGGCGCCGGTGCGCAGGTAGAACCCGAGCAGCGCGGCCATGTACAGGTCGGCGGCGCTGAAGCGTTCGCCGAACAGATGCGCCTTGCCGGCGACGGCCAGCTCCAGCGTGCGCAAGGCATCTGCTTCGCTGCCATAGCCGGCGCTCGCCGGTGGCGCCAGTGCGCCGGCCTGCTTGGCCGTGAACAGCGAATCCACCGGACCGGCCAGGAAGAACAGCCAGCGGTAATAACTGCCGCGTTCCTTCGATCCGACCGGCGGCGCCAACCCCCGGTCCGGCGCAAGATCGGCCAGGTACGTGCAAATCGCCGCGTTCTCGGTGATCACGGTGTCGCCGTGGCGCAACGCCGGCACCTTGCCCATCGGATTGATCGCCAGGTATTCCGGCGCCTTCATCGTCGTGCCGTACTCGAGCACGACTTCCTCGTAGGGCAACCCGGTTTCCTCGAGCATCCAGCGGGTCACCCGACTGCGCGAAATCGGGTGGGTGTAGAAGGTCAGCGTCTCGCTCACGGCAGGCTCCGGGGTGGAAGAAGCCCGCAGTCTGCGCCGATCCTGCTGCCATCCGCTGTCAGCAGTCAGCTGGTGCGGCGGCGCAGCTCCTGTTCGCGCCAGCGACGCAACAGCTGGTGGCGTTGTTCGGGATAGGGCTGGCCGGTGCCTTCCAGCCAGCGCACGCGGTCGGCGCGGAAATGGCGGAAACCGCCACGCAGTTCGCACCACGCCGCGAGCAGGCGCTTGTCGTCGAGAAAGGCCATCGCGAACGGCCAGACCACGCGTTCGGTCGTGCGGCCTTCGGCATCCGCGTAGCCCATGCGCACGACATGGCCCTCGCGGATCGCCCGGCGCAGGGCGGGCAGCCACGGCTCGGGTTCGGAAGGATGCCAGTCGGGCGCGAACAACCCGCTGGTTTCGACCTGCAGGCGCAGGGTGTCCGGCAGCACGCTGACGATGCGGTCGAGCGCGTGCCCGGCGGCCGCGGCCAGTTCGGGATCGGCATGCGTGGCTACCCAGTGCGCGCCCAACGCCAGCGCTTCCAGCTCCTCCGCGGAAAACATCATCGGCGGCAGCAGGAAACCCGGCCGCAGCTGATAGCCGACGCCGGGGTCGCCGACGATGTCGGCGCCCTGCCCGCGCAGCGCCTCGATGTCGCGATACAGCGTGCGCAGGCTCACTCCGAGCTGCTCGGCCAGCTGCGCGCCGCGCACCGGGCGACGGCGACGGCGCAGGTCGTCCAGCAGGTTCAACAGGCGGGTGGCGCGTGAGGTCATCGCGGCGGACACGTGGAATCCGGCGACAGCATAGAGGCGAGCAGCCGCCGACGCATGAAACTGAACAGATGGTCGTGGCGCCTTGTGGCCGCTTCGCCGGATCGGGTCGGAATGCGCGCTACCATCGGCCTCCCTTCGCATGTCATGTAAGGAAGCACCATGAGCAACGACAGCCTCGCCGGCCTCCTGTTCCAGCAACTGCAGGGCGCGCCGCTGCAGCAGATTTCGCAGCAGCTCGGCACCGACCAGTCGCAAACCTCCAACGCGGTCGGCGCGGCGCTGCCGTTGCTGCTGGGTGCCCTGGGCAAGAACGCCGCGCAGCCCGGCGGCGCCGAGGCGCTGTTC
>DASRYD010000111.1:0-1736 GCA_035653955.1 Pseudoxanthomonas sp. | reverse complement strand
GCGGTCGCCGAACGCGCGCGCGCGCTGATCATGGCGACACGCCACGCGGCCCTGCCGGAAACCGGCGACGGACGGGTCCTGGTCGACGTGGACCTGTCCATCCTCGGCGCGGGGGCGGACCGGTACGCGCAATACGCGGCGCAGGTGCGCGAGGAATACGTCTGGGTGCCCGGCTGGATCTTCCGGCGCAAGCGCAAGGCGCTGCTGCGGGAATTCCTCGCGCGCGAATCCATTTACGGCACGCAATATTTCCGCGACCGCTTCGAAGCGCGTGCACGGGAAAACCTCGAAAACGAAATCCGACAATTGTGAGAATGCACCGATGAGCGATTCCGGCGAAACCGACCGCATCAAGCAATTCACCGAATTCCGCCAGCGCATGAACGAACGCATCCTGGCCGAACCCAACCAGGTGGTACGCCGCTTCTTCGCCCTGGACACGCAGACCTACCAGGCCGGCGCGCTGGACGTGAAGACCAAGGAATTGCTGGGCCTGGTCGCCTCGCTGGTGCTGCGTTGCGACGACTGCATCAGCTATCACGTCGCCCAGTGCAAGGAAGCCGGCGTCGATCGCGACGAGATGTTCGAGGCGTTCTCGGTCGGGCTGGTGGTCGGTGGCAGCATCGTCATTCCGCACCTGCGCCGCGCGGTGGATTTCCTGGATCGGCTGGAATCGGGAGAAACGGCTTCTCCTGGCGAACACGCGCACGGCTGACGTTTCCCTTCTCCCACCGGGAGAAGGTGGCGCGCAGCGCCGGATGAGGGAGGGAGCCTGCAAGCGCGGGATGGGTGATGCGGCGAGCGAGTCTTCCGCCCTCGTCCGCCCTCGGGGCACCTTCTCCCGGTGGGAGAAGGAAAGGCGTGGCATAATTACGCCTGAAACCTTCCCCTGCGCCGCGCGGTTTTCGCCGCGGACGCCCTTGTACGGAACCCCACGCAATGACCCAGACGATCACCGTCATCCGCGGCGATGGCATCGGCCCGGAAATCATGGACGCCACCTTGCACGTGTTGAACGCGCTGAAGGTCGGCCTGGACTACGAAGAGGCCGACGCCGGCCTGGTCGCGCTGGAGAAGCATGGCGACCTGTTGCCGCAGGCCACGCTGGATTCGATCGCCCGCAACAGGATCGCGCTGAAAAGCCCGCTGACCACGCCGGTGGGCGAGGGCTTCAGCTCGATCAACGTGGCCCTGCGCCGCAAGTTCGATCTGTACGCCAACGTGCGTCCGGCCAAGTCGTTCCCGAACACCAAGTCGCGCTTCCCGATGGGGGTCGACCTGATCACCGTGCGCGAGAACACCGAAGGCGCCTACATCGGCGAAGGCCAGTCGATCTCGGAAGACGGCGAAACCGCGCTGCTGACCCAGAAGATCACCCGCAAGGGCTCCGAGCGCATCGTCCGCTACGCCTTCGACCTGGCCCGCGCTACCGGCCGCAAGAAGGTCACCCTGGTGCACAAGGCCAACATCCTGAAGACCACCTCGGGCCTGTTCCTGAAGGTCGGCCGCGAAGTGGCCGCGCAGTATCCCGACATCGAGTGCAACGAGATGATCGTGGACAACACCTGCATGCAGCTGGTGATGCGCCCGGAGCAGTTCGACATCATCTGCACGACCAACCTGTTCGGCGACATCATCTCCGACCTGTGCGCCGGCCTGGTCGGCGGCCTGGGCCTCGCGCCGGGCGCCAACATCGGCAAGGACGCGGCGATCTTCGAGGCCGTGCACGGTTCGGC
>DASRYD010000110.1:0-1866 GCA_035653955.1 Pseudoxanthomonas sp. | reverse complement strand
GCTGCGCAAGCTGGTCGCGGTCAGCGGTGCGCACAAGCCGCATCCGTTCGCCGCCGCGTGGCGCGCGTTGCAGCGCAAGTCGGTGGCGCTGGGCCAGCTGCAATGCGCGGACCAGCAGGGACTGTCGCTGGCGCGGCAGTTCGCCATGCTCAGCTATCGCACGCCGGAGGAATTCGGCGAACGTTTCGACGCGCTGCCCGAGATCGTCAACGGCCGCGTGCGCGTGGCCGCCGAAGACTACCTCGATGCCGCCGGCGCGCAGTACGTCGCGCGCACGCCGGTGACCGCGTTCCTGCGCCTGTCCGAATCGATCGACTTGCATCGCGTAGATCCGCGGCAGATCGCCGTGCCGACCACCGTGGTCGCGGTCGAAGGCGACCGCCTGGTGCCGCTGGCCGACCACGTCGCCCTGGTCGAAGGCCTGGGCACGCGCGGCAGCCTGCGCGTGCTGCGTTCGCCTTACGGCCACGATGCGTTCCTGAAGGAAATCGACAAGATCGACGTCATCCTGAAAAGCGTGGTCGACGAACCGGTATCGCGCGCCGGCGAAAGCTTCGCGTTCGATCACGCTTCCCGCATTCCCAATCTCTGACTTCCGCAAGGCCGCCCCCATGAGCATCCAGCCAGAATCGCCCGCCTGTACCGCCGCCACCGCCGCCGTGCGCGCCGGCATCGACCGCGACACCGCTTATGGCGCGGTGACGCCGCCGATCGTGCTGTCGTCGAACTTCAGCTTCGACGGCTTCGGCAACAAGCGCCAGTACGACTACACCCGCAGCGGCAATCCGACCCGCGATCTGCTGGCAGAGGCGCTGGCCGAACTGGAAGGCGGCGCCGGCGCCGTGGTCACCGCCACCGGCATGGGCGCGATCACCCTGGTCCTCCATGCGTTGCTGCAGCCGGGCGACAAGCTGGTCGTCCCGCACGATGCGTACGGCGGCAGCTGGCGTCTGTTCAACGCGCTGGCGAAGAAGGGCCACTTCGAGCTGATCACCGCCGACCTGACCGATCCGCGTTCGCTGGCCGACGCGTTGGCGCAGTCGCCGGCGGTGGTGCTGGTCGAAACCCCGTCCAATCCGCTGCTGCGCGTCACCGACCTGCGCTTCGTCATCGATGCCGCGCACAAGGCCGGCGCGCTGGCCGTGGTCGACAACACCTTCCTGTCTCCCGCGCTGCAGCGGCCGTTCGAATTCGGTGCCGACATCGTGCTGCATTCGACCACCAAGTACATCAACGGCCACAGCGACGTGGTCGGCGGCGCGGTGATCGCGAGGACCGGGGAGCACCATGAGCTGCTGACCTGGTGGGGCAATGCGCTGGGCTTGACCGGTTCGCCGTTCGACAGCTTCCTGACCCTGCGCGGCCTGCGCACGCTGGACGCGCGCTTGCGCGTGCACCAGGAAAACGCCAACGCCATCGCGACGCTGCTCGACGGCCATGCGGCGGTGGCGAAGGTGTATTTCCCGGGGCTGGAATCTCATCCGGGCCATGCGCTGGCCGCGCGCCAACAGAAGGGCTTCGGCGCGATGATCTCGTTCGAACTGGCGGGCGGCGAAGCCGAAGTGCGCGCCTTCGTCGACGGCCTGCGCTATTTCACCCTGGCCGAATCGCTCGGCGGCGTGGAAAGCCTGGTCGCGCATCCGGCCTCGATGACCCATGCGGCGATGACCGCGGAAGCGCGCGCCAACGCCGGCATTTCCGATGGCCTGCTGCGCCTGTCGGTGGGCATCGAGGCGACCGAGGACCTGGTCGCGGACCTGTCCGCCGCGCTGGAGCGCGCGCAGGCGGTTGCCGAAGCGTCGAAACGCAAATTCGCCGACGCATGAGCGCGGTCGTCCGACTCGCACCAGCGCAAGAAGCCGCGCC
>DASRYD010000109.1:0-6121 GCA_035653955.1 Pseudoxanthomonas sp. | reverse complement strand
CCCGGCGGCCGCGTGCGCGCGCTGGCGACCAATACCGTGCGCCAGCTGTCGTCGCCGCAGGAATTCATCGTCCCCGCCGAAGCCGCGCTGGGCAAGCCCATCGAAGTGGTATCCGGCCGCGAGGAAGCACGCCTGATCTACCTCGGCGTCGCCCATGCCCAACCGCCCAAGCCGGGGCAGTTGCGCCTGGTCATCGACATCGGCGGCGGTTCCACCGAATTCATCATCGGCCGCGGCATGGAGCCGATCGAGCGCGAAAGCCTGCAGGCCGGCTGCATCGCCAGCACGCGGCGCTTCTTTCCCGGCGGCAAGCTGTCGAAGAAGCGCTGGAAGGACGCGCTGACCGAGATCAGCGCCGAGTTCCAGCAATTCGCCGTGCAATACCGCGCGCTGGGCTGGCAGGAAGCGCTGGGCTCGTCGGGCACGCACAAGGCCATCGGCGAAATCTGCGCGGCGATGAAGCTGACCAAGGGTGCGATCACCGCCGAGGCGCTGCCGCAGGTGCGCGACCGCCTGCTGATGGCCGACAACATCCAGAACATCGATCTGCCCGGGCTGGAAAAGGATCGCCGGCCGATCATCGCCGGCGGCGTACTGGTATTGGAGGCCGCGTTCAACGCGCTGGGCCTGCAGCGACTGATGGTGAGCAAGGCGGCCATGCGCGAAGGCATCCTCTACGACATGCTCGGCCGCGGCAGCGACAACGATCCGCGCGACCTGTCGGCAGCGTCGCTGATGCAGCGCTACGGCATCGACGAAGCGCAGTCCGCGAGGGTGGAAGCCACGGCGATGCGCCTGTTCGCCCAGGTGGCGGAAGCGTGGTCGCTCAACGACGACGATGCCCGCCAGCTCGGTTGGGCCGCTCGCCTGCACGAGATCGGCCTGGCGATCGCCCACAGCCAGTACCACGTGCACGGGGCCTATCTGGTGGAGAACTCGGACATCGCCGGCTTCTCGCGGCAGGAACAGCAGGTGCTGGCCGCGCTGGTCCGCACCCATCGCCGCGGCGTGCCGAAGACCGCGTTCGACGCCCTGCCCGACCGCCTGCTGCTCGCCGCCAAGCGCAAGGCCGCGCTGCTGCGCCTCGCCGTGCTGCTGCATCGCGCGCACGACCCCGAGCCTATCCCGAAGCTGGAACTGCAGGCCAGCGGCGAATCGCTGCGCCTGATCGTGTCGAAGAAGTGGATCGAATCGCGACCGTTGTTGAAGGCCGATCTGATCGGCGAGCCCGAGGACATGGCCGGGTTGGGCGTCGCATTCCGCCCGTTCGTGGACTGAGCTTGTGCAGGAAGGCGCCATGGATGCCGAAACAGGCAAGACTCCTTGCTCGTTTTTCCCTGGCGCTCGTCGCGGTCGGTTTAGTTGGTTGCGCCAAGCGAGAAGCACAGGCCGTGACCTATGAACGCGCTCTCGATATAAGCCGCGAGGCCGCGAAAAAGCATGGGTACGATCTGAGCCAATACACGCTGGACACATTCGGCGACCCCGCTGCCGACAAAGGGAAGTGGCTGATTACGTATCAATGCATCCCAGCGCCGCCCCCACCCAGCTGTACATTCCTAGTCGCCATTGATCGCAATACTGGGAATGCCGAGATATATCCAGGGCAATGAATTGCAATGACCCGCATTCTCTACTCGGGCACAAAAAACGCATCCAGCTGGGCACTCCGCGCTTGGCTGGCGCTGCGCGAGGCCGGCATCGAATTCGAAGAACGCGTCGTCGACATCCGCAAGCCGCAACGCTTCGACAACTTGAAGCGGATCGGCGAGTTTTCCCCGCCCGCTGCAGTCCCCGTGCTCGTCGACGGCGACACGGTCGTGTTCGATTCGCTGGCCATCATGGAATACGCCAACGACCTGGCTGATGGCCGACTGCTTCCACTCGATCCGAGGCCGAGGGCGCGGGCACGTTCGTTCCTGGCCTGGCAACACGCCGGCCTGTCGGGCCTGTGCCCGCGCCTGTCGTTCGAAAGCACGTTCTATCCGGACAAGCGCGCGATGACCGCCGACGAGCAGGCGCAATCGGCGCGGGCCTACGATGCCTTCGAGCGGCAACTCGCGCATGCCGGCGGCCCCTACCTTGCCGGCGAGCTGAGCCTGGCGGACCTCGCGATGGTTCCAACCTTGCTGCGTCTCGTCTCGCACACCCCCGCCGGAAGACTGACGCAATGGCCGCGCGTCGCCGAATGGAACCAACGGCTGATGGCGCGCGAATCCGTTCGCGAATGGCTGTCGGAAGCAGACTGGCTACCTCCCGTCCGCCTCGACGATTACATGGCCTGAGCCGGGCGCTAGAATCCGGCGATGAAGACCTATCGCATCGCCGGCACAGACCTCGAAGTTTCGCGCATCGCCCTGGGCTGCATGCACCTGAGCCGCATCTGGGACGACGCGCCGACCACCGCCGAAGAACAGCGCAATACGCAGGCGCTGGTCGAAACCGCCCTGGCCCAGGGGATCAACCTGTTCGATCACGCCGACATCTACGCCCGCGGCAAGTCGGAAACGCTGTTCGGCAGCCTCTTGCGCGGCACACCCGGCCTGCGCGAACGCATCGTGCTGCAGTCGAAGTGCGGCATCCGCTTCGCCGGCAGCCCGCATGCGGACAGCCCGGGTCGTTACGACTTCTCCCGGCAACACATCGTCGAATCGGTCGAAGGCAGCCTGCGCCGCCTGCACACCGACCACCTCGACTTGCTGCTGTTGCATCGCCCCGACCCGCTGTTGGAACCGGCCGAGGTCGCGGCCGCATTCGACGAGTTGCAGAGCGCGGGCAAGGTGCGCCACTTCGGCGTCAGCAACCACACTGCTGCGCAGATTTCGCTGCTACGCAAATTCGTGCGTCAGCCGCTGGTCGTCAACCAGGTCGAACTGAGCCTGTTGCACCACCCCCTGATCGACGAAGGCATCGTGTTCAACCAGCACGGCACGGCCTACACCGCCAGTGCCGGTACGCTCGACTACTGCCGCGAGCACGACATACTGCTGCAAGCCTGGTCGCCATTGGCGACAGGACGGCTCGGCGGCGCCACGGACAATATCGAGCCGTCGCTGCGCCCTGTCGCGGAAGCCGTCGGCAAGCTGGCGGAGCGGCACGGCTGTCGCGTCGAAGCCATCCTGCTCGCCTGGTTGCTGCGCCATCCGGCCGGCATCCAGCCCATCATCGGCACCACGAATCCGCAGCGGCTGGTCGCCAGCTGCGCGGCGGACGGAATCGAACTCGCCCGCGAAGATTGGTATGCGCTGTTCTCCGCCGCGCGCGGCCATCGCGTTCCATAGGGGCCATCGCATGCGCCTCTGGTCGATCCACCCGAAATACCTCGATCCGCAGGGCCTGGTCGCCCTGTGGCGGGAGACGCTGCTCGCGCGCGCGGTATTGCGCGGCGAAACCCGCGGTTACCGCCACCATCCACAGCTCGAGCGCTTCCTCGAGCACGACAGCCCACGGCTCGCGATCAACGCCTACCTCGCCGCCATCCACGATGAAGCGAGCGCCCGTGGCTATCGCTTCGACCGCGGCAAGATCGGCCCGGTCCGCGCAGTGGCCGCGATCGCGGTGACCGACGGCCAGCTCGCTTGCGAATGGCGGCACCTGCTGCGCAAGCTCGCCACCCGCAATCCTGCGTTGTTCGCGCAATGGCAAGGCATCGCGAAACCGGACGTGCATCCGATTTTTCGCCCCAAGCGCGGGCCGGTGGCATCATGGGAACGCGCAACCACGGACGCCCCAGCATGAGCCCTCTCTTCACCGGACCCGACGGCAAGCCGCGTTGCGGCTGGTGCGCGGCCACGCCGCAATACATGCACTACCACGACAACGAATGGGGCTTCCCGGTCGACGACGACCGCCGCCTGTTCGAGAAGCTGTGCCTTGAAGGCTTCCAGTCCGGATTGAGCTGGCGCACCATCCTGGAAAAGCGCGACAACTTCCGCGCCGCGTTCCACGGCTTCGATTTCGAAAAGATCGCCCGCTTCGGCGAACGCGACGTCGAACGCCTGCTCCAGGACGCCGGCATCATTCGCCATCGCGGCAAGATCGAGGCCACGATCAACAACGCCCAACGCGCCTGCGAACTGGTCGAACGGGAAGGTTCGCTGGCGGCCTTCATCTGGCGCTTCCGTCCGGCAAAATCCCTGGCGAAGCCTCAAATCGTGTCGACCTCGCCCGAATCCGTCGCCCTGTCGAAGGCGCTGAAGAAACTCGGCTGGAAATTCGTCGGCCCGACCACGATGTACGCCTTCATGCAGTCGATGGGCCTGGTCAACGATCACGCCGAAGACTGCACGTTCCGCGCGATAGTCGAGCAGCAGCGCAAGCGCTTCAAGCAACCGGGCGCCTGACGCAACGAGCCGCAACAACCTTTTCCTGTCATCCCGAGCGTAGCGAGGGATCCGTTTTTCCCCGGCCGGACGCCAGATCCCTCGCTACGCTCGGGACGACATTCGGGACGGCACTCGGGTATTTCCGAGGTCCGCTACGGCGACGCGCCCAATCGGCTCATCAGGATCGCCGCGCGCTTGGCCTGCCGGCGCAGGCTATCGAGGTCGACGGTCTCTTTCGGCGTGTGATCGCCGCTGCTGGACGGACCCAACCCAACCAGCCCGTCCACGTCGGCTGCGACGAAGGAAATGTCGCCTGCGCCGCGCAGCAACGGGTCGAGTTCGGGCATCTTCGCCAGGCCCAGGTCGGCGTTGATTTCGTTCAATCGCGCGAGCAACGCACGGTTGCCCGCGGTCGGCGCCATCGGCGGATAGCCTTCCTCGAACGCCAGTTCGGCTTCGGTACCGGGCAGGTGCGCGGCCACGATCCGCTTCATCTTCGCCACCACGCGCTCCGACTGCTCGGGGCTGAGGGTGCGGAAATCGCCCTTGGCGACGGCAACCGACGGAACGATGTTGCTCTTGCCGGCGGCCGTGATGTGCGATCCGTCCGCGGCCAGGTCCGCAGCCTGCCCGCCGCCGATCAGGCCGACGTTGAAAGTCAGGTTGGGTTCGGGCAATTCCTTGCGGAACGCGGCGATGATCCGCGCCATTTCGAACACCGCGCCGTCGCCGAAGGCCTCGGAGAATATCCGCGAGCTGTGTCCGCTCCTGCCGCGCGTGGTCAGCGTCCAGTCCGCGACCGAGCGCCGCGCGATGGAACCCATGTCCTGGCCGCCCTCGACCGACAGGCCTTCGAAATCCAGCGCCACGTCGGCGCGCTTGCCCGCCGCGATCAGGTCGGCCCGGGAAACCGTGTGTGGACTGCCGGCGTCTTCCTCGTCGCCGGTCAGCACCACTTCGATGTTGGCATCCTTCAACGTGCCGGCCGCGCGCATCGCGCGCAGCGCCGCCAGCATCACCACGACGCCCCCTTTGTCGTCGCCCGCGCCCGGGCCGTGGCCGCGGTTTCCGTCGCGCTCGAACTTCTGGAACGGCGAATCCGCTTCGAACACGGTGTCGAGGTGGCCGATCAGCAGCAGACGCTTGCCGCCGCCCTTGCCGGCATGCGTCGCGATCAGATGACCGGCGCGCTTGGCGCGGTCCATCGGCTTCCATTCCACGCGGAACCCGAGTTGCTCGAACTCCGGCCGCACCATGTCGGCCACCTTGCGCACGCCCGCCAGATTCATCGTACCGCTGTTCTGGTCGACCAGTTTCTGCAGCAGGGACACGGTGCGTTCGTATTCGGCATCGACGGTCGTCGCCATGGACTTTTCCTGCGGCGATAGCGCGGCATCGGCCGACGCCGTGGCGAACAGCAAGGGCAGGACCAACGCGGGCAGCCAACGACGCATGCGAATCTCCGGGCTTTGATGAACGGACGAATGGTAACGCCAGCGGAGGCCACGGCGTCATATTCCGGTAGCACGACCGCAACATCCACGACACGCGCACCCCGCAGCATGGCGCAAACGCGGAGCTGCGCATGCGCTATGCCATCGTCACCGAGACCTACCCGCCGGAAGTGAACGGCGTGGCGTTGACCGTGCAGGGGCTGGAAAACGGCCTGCGCGCGCGCGGCCACGAGGTTTCGCTGGTGCGTCCGCGCCAGGACAGCGAGAAAGCGGCGAACGACGACCGCGAGCTGCGTGTGCGCGGCCTCGGCCTGCCGCGCTATCCAGGCCTGAAGTTCGGCC
>DASRYD010000108.1:0-12140 GCA_035653955.1 Pseudoxanthomonas sp. | reverse complement strand
CGGCCACGACCGCGGCCTGGACTGGCGCGATTTCGCCGAACGCATGCGCACGCAGGCACCGGCCGTCATCGTGACGATGGGCGCGAATGGTCCGCGCATCCACGATCTGCTCGCGCCATCGGCGGGTGACGGCGGTTTCCGGCTCGCCGCCGCCGATGACTTGCCTGCGGCGGTGGCGATGGCGAAGTCGCAGCTCGGCGGCAACGGCGTGGTCCTGCTTTCGCCCGGCGCGCCCAGCTTCGGCCAGTACCGCGACTACGTCGCCCGCGGTCGCCACTTCGCCGAACTCGCCGGCTTCGATCCCGACCTGATCTCGGCGATTCCGGGTATCGGCATCGCCTGATTCAGCGAGAAGGCATTGTAAGCGGGCTTTGTGGGAGCGGGCTTGCTCGCGATTGCTTTTCTGGAGAGGAGGAAAAGCATTCTCGGCTAAAGCCGCTCCCACAAGGCGTACACTCGCCGCCATCCGAACGAACGAGGATCGACATCATGCGCAAGCGTTCAGCCTTCCTGTTCCTGATGACCCTGCTGTTCGCGCCCGTCGCCGTGGCCGCGCCGCAGGCCAAGCCGGTCGAATGGAGGATCGGCAAGCAGGCGTATTCCGGTTATCTGGTCTACGACGATGCGGTCGCGACGAAACGCCCCGGCTTGCTGATGGTGCCGGACTGGCTGGGCGTCACCGACAACGCGGTGGCCAAGGCCAAGCAAGTCGCCGGCCGCGAGTACGTGGTGCTGGTCGTCGACATGTACGGCAAGGGCATCCGGCCGAAGAATCCGGACGAGGCCATGGCCCAGGTCAAGGCCCTGTACGCTGCGCCGATGGTGATGCGGGCGCGGATGCTGGTCGCGCTGGATACTCTGAAGGCACAGGCCACCAAGGCGCCGCTGGATGCGGCGAAGATCGGTGCATTCGGCTACTGCTTCGGCGGTTCCTCGGTACTGGAACTGGTGCGCGGCGGCGCGAGTCTGGCCGGGGCGGTCACCTTCCATGGCGGATTGAGCACGTCGATGCCGGCGAAGGCGGGCGTGGTGAAGACGCCGTTGCTGGTGCTAAACGGTGCCGACGACAGGGGTACGGCGGGCGACATCGCCGGTTTCGAGAAGGAAATGAACGCGGCCGGCGCCGACTGGCAGTTCGTCAACTTCAGCGGCGCCGTGCATTGCTTCGCGCTGGAAACCGCCAACAGCCCGCCGGGCTGCATGTACAACGAGCGCGCCGCGAAGCGCGCGTACCGGATGATGGAAGATTTCTGGAAGGAACGCTTCGGCGGTTAGCCGGCGCGACGCGCCAACACTTCGGCCATACGCTGCCGAAGTGTTGGCAGCAGTTCGTCGGCGAACCATGGGTTGCGCCGCAACCACAGCCCGTTGCGCGGGCTCGGGTGCGGCAAGGGCACGACGGCCGGCCAGTATTCGTGCCAGCGCTGCACCGTCGCGGTCAGCGCGGCGCCGGAATCGGGCAGGTGCCATGCCATCGCGTAGCGGCCGATGACCAGGGTCAGTTCGATGTTCGGCAGGCTGGCCAGCAGTTGCGTGCGCCAGGCGGGGGCGCATTCGGGACGCGGCGGCAGGTCGCCGCCCGGACCGGTGCCCGGATAGCAGAATCCCATCGGCACGATGGCGACCCGGCTGGCATCGTAGAAAACTTCGGGCGGCACGCCGAGCCATTCGCGCAGGCGGTCGCCGCTGGCATCGGTGAACGGCTTGCCCGAAGCATGCGCCTTGCGGCCCGGCGCCTGCGAGGCGATCAGGATGCGGGCTTCGGCACCGGCTTGCAGCACCGGACGCGGTCCCAGCGGGAGATGCGGCGAACACAAGGTGCAGCGGCGGATTTCGTGAAGCAGTGCGGGCAGCGATGGCATGCGCCGAAAAGCCTGCGTGCTCAGTGTCCGCGTTCCACCGCGTAACGCGCCAGTCCATGCAGCGCGGCCAGCGCTTCGTTGTCGGCCAGGCCGTCCAGCGCATGCGCGGCCACATCGGCATATTCGAAGGCGCGCCGGCGGCTGTATTCCAGTCCGCCCGTGGCGCGGATCGCGGCCAGCACCTCCGGCATCGCCGACGCATCGCCTTCGCGCACGATTTGCTTCAGCCGCGCGGAGACGGTTTCGTCGGAATGGCGGATCGCGTGGATCAGCGGCAGCGTGGCCTTGCCTTCGGCCAGGTCGTCGCCGAGATTCTTTCCCAGGGCTTCGGCATCGGCGGTGTAGTCGAGTACGTCGTCGGCGATCTGAAACGCATAACCCAGGGCCATGCCGTAGTCGTACAGCTTGCGCTGGATCGCTTCGCCGGCGTTCGATGCCAGCGCGCCGAGTTGGCAGCCTGCGGCGAACAGCACCGCGGTCTTGCGTTCGATCACCCGCAGGTACGCGGCTTCGTCGGTGTCGGGGTTGTGCACGTGCAGGAGCTGCAGCACTTCGCCTTCGGCGATGCGGTTGGTGGTGTCGGCGAGGATGCGCATGACCGGCATGCGATCCAGCTCCACCATCAGCTGGAAGCTGCGCGAATACAGGAAATCGCCGACCAGCACGCTGGGCGCATTGCCCCACAGCGCGTTGGCGGTGCTGCGGCCGCGACGCAGGTCGGACTCGTCGACCACGTCGTCGTGCAGCAGGGTCGAGGTGTGGATGAATTCGACGATCGCGGCCAATTGGTGGTGCGCGCCCACGACCGACCCGGTCGCGCGGCCCGCCAGAGCCACCAGCATCGGCCGCAGGCGCTTGCCGCCGGCAGAAACGATGTGGTCGGCGATCTGGTTGATCAGCACCACGTCGGAGGCGAGGCGCGCGCGGATCAACGCGTCGACGGCGGCCATGTCGGCGGAGGCCAGGGCCTGGATCTGGGGCAGGGACAGCGCGGGCCGGGGGAATGCGACGGCGGACATGGGCAAGGGCGCGGGGAAGTGGCTGAATTATAAGGCCTTGCCGTCGGGGTTTTCCTACGCGCCGTGCCGGCGTGTTCCGATGGCGATGTGGCCGGAGGTTATACTGCAATAGCTTATGCCCGCGAATGGCGGGCCTTACCACGGAATCACGACATGGCACGCGGCGTAAACAAAGTCATCCTGATCGGCAATCTCGGCAACGACCCGGACGTCAAGTACACCCAGGGCGGCATGGCCATCACCACGCTCAGCCTGGCGACCACCTCGGTGCGCAAGGACCGCGACGGCAACCAGCAGGAAAAGACCGAGTGGCACCGGGTCAAACTGTTCGGCAAGCTGGGCGAGATCGCCGGCGAGTACCTGCGCAAGGGTCGCAGCGTGTACATCGAGGGCCGGCTCGAATACGGCAGTTACGAGAAGGACGGCGTCAAGCACTACACCACCGACATCGTTGCCGACGAAATGCAGATGCTCGGCGGCGGCGAAGGCGGTGGTGGTAGCGAGCGTCCTGCGCGCCCGGCGCGACAGGATTACGGCTCGCAGGGCGGTGCGCCGCGACGCCAGGCGCCAGCCTCGCAGCAGGCGCCGGTGGACGACTTTGCCGACGACGACATTCCGTTCTGATGGGGTGAAGTCGTCGTTCATCGCGCGCCGGTGACCTGCCGGCAGCGGATTTTTCGAAACAATCTTCGCTGAGGTGCGAATGCCAACCTGGATGGTAACGGGCGGCGCCGGGTTCATCGGCGGCAATTTCGTGTTGGAAGCGGTTGCGAAGGGCGT
Source organism: Pseudoxanthomonas sp. (assembly GCA_035653955.1). Classification (GTDB taxonomy): domain Bacteria; phylum Pseudomonadota; class Gammaproteobacteria; order Xanthomonadales; family Xanthomonadaceae; genus Pseudoxanthomonas_A. Next base: position 8,479 of record DASRYD010000108.1, on the reverse strand, counting down.
CAAGGTCGTGAACCTCGACGCCCTGACCTATGCGGGCAACCGCGATACGCTGGCTTCGCTTGATGGCGATCCGAACCATGTGTTCGTGCATGGCGATATCGGCGACGGCGCATTGGTTTCCAGGCTGCTGGATGAGCATCGGCCGGACGCCGTGGTCAATTTCGCGGCGGAAAGCCATGTCGATCGTTCGATCGACGGCCCGGGCGCTTTCATCCAGACCAACGTGGTCGGTACGCTGCGCCTGCTGGAAGCGGTGCGCGATTATTGGAAGGGTCTGCAGGGCGAAGCAAGGGGCGAATTTCGCTTCCTGCACGTGTCTACCGACGAGGTTTACGGCACGCTCGGCGAAACGGGCAAGTTCACCGAAACCACACCGTATGCGCCGAACTCGCCGTACTCGGCGTCGAAGGCCGCGTCCGACCATCTGGTGCGTGCGTTCCACCACACTTACGGTCTGCCGGTGCTGACCACCAACTGCAGCAACAACTACGGCCCGTACCATTTCCCTGAAAAGCTCATTCCGCTGGTAATCGCCAAGGCGTTGGCCGGCGAAGCGCTGCCGGTGTATGGCGACGGCAAACAGGTGCGCGACTGGTTGTTCGTTCGCGACCATTGCGCGGCGATCCGCACTGTGCTCGAAAAGGGCCGCGTCGGCGAGACCTACAACGTCGGCGGCAATTCGGAGAAGCAGAACATCGAGGTGGTGAAGACCATCTGCGCCCTGCTCGACCAGCGTCGCCCACGTGCGGACGGCCAATCGCGAAAAAGCCAGATCGCTTTCGTCGCCGATCGCCCGGGCCACGACCGCCGTTACGCGATCGACGCCAGCAAACTGAAGGACGAACTGGGTTGGGAGCCGGCTTACACCTTCGAGCAGGGCATCGCCGAAACCGTCGATTGGTATCTGGCCAATCAGACCTGGGTGCAACGCGTGCTCGACGGCAGTTATCGCCTCGAGCGGATCGGCACGGCTGCGTAATTCGGCGGGGGATTCGACATGACGCAACGCAAAGGCCTCATCCTCGCTGGTGGCTCCGGCACCAGGCTGTATCCGATCACCCAGGCGATCAGCAAGCAATTGCTCCCGGTGTACGACAAGCCGATGATCTATTACCCGCTCAGCGTGCTGATGCTGGCGGGCATCCGCGAAGTTCTGGTCATCAATACGCCGCACGAGCAGGCGCTGTTCAAGGCGCTGCTGGGCGATGGCTCGCAATGGGGCATGCGCATCGAATACGCGGTGCAGCCCAGCCCAGACGGGCTGGCGCAGGCCTACTTGATCGGACGCGAATTCATCGCCGGCGGCCCCAGTTGCCTGGTGCTGGGCGACAATATCTTCCACGGCCCCGGCCTGACCGCGATGCTGAAGCGCGCCGATGCGCGCGAACAGGGGGCCACCGTGTTCGGCTATTGGGTCGGCGATCCGGAACGCTACGGCGTCGCCGAATTCGATGCCGAGCAAAGGGTGATCGGATTAGAGGAGAAACCGGCTAGACCACGGTCCAACTATGCAGTGACCGGGCTGTACTTCTACGATGGCCGTGCAAGTGATTTCGCTGCCTCGTTGAAACCATCCTCGCGCGGAGAACTGGAAATCACCGATCTCAATCGACGTTATCTCGACGAGGAGTCGTTGCACCTCGAGCGATTCGGTCGAGGTTATGCGTGGCTGGATACCGGCACCCACCAATCATTGGTGGAGGCGTCCAATTACATCCAGACCATCGAGGCGCGCCAGGGCCTGCGCGTTTGCTGCCCGGAGGAAATCGCCTGGAACAATGGCTGGATTGATACCGCGCAACTGGAAAAACTGGCTGCGCCATTGATCAAGAACGGCTACGGGCAATACCTGTTGAGCCTGGCTGCGCGGGGCTACGTGCCGTGAAGGTGATCGGAACCGATTTGCCGGGCTGTGTCGTGATCGAGCCGCGGATATTCGCCGACGATCGTGGTTTCTTCTACGAGTCATTCAACAACGACAAGCTGGTGGAACACGGGTTGCAGCCGGCATTCGTGCAAGGCAATGTGTCATCTTCGACACGCGGCGTGTTGCGTGGGTTGCATTACCAATGGCCGAAGCCGCAGGGCAAATATGTGTCTGTGCTGGAAGGCGAGGCATGGGACGTCGCCGTCGATATCCGCCGCGGCTCACCGCATTTTGGTCAATGGACGGCGGTATTGTTAAGTGGAGAAAACAGGCGAGGCTTATGGATCCCCGAAGGCTTCGCCCATGGCTTCGTGGTGCTCAGCGAACGCGCTTTGTTCACCTACTTGTGCACGGCTACGTACGATATTGCGGCGGACGCGAACATCCGTTGGGACGATGCCGATCTCGCCATCGATTGGCCGGTATCGGATCCGCTGTTGTCGGGGAAGGACGCGAAGGCCCCGTTTCTCGCCGACATCGCACAAGAACGCCTGCCCGTCTACGTCGCATGAAGATCCTGTTGCTGGGCGCCAACGGCCAGGTCGGCCATGAATTGCGCCGCAGCCTGGCGTCGCCGGGCGATATCGTGTGCGCCACGCGCAACGGGCAACTGTCCGATGGCGGCGCGTGCGAAGTCGGCGATTTCGATCGGCCGCTGTCGCTGGCCGCGTTGGTGGAGCGCATCGTGCCGGACGTCGTGGTCAACGCAGCGGCCTACACGGCGGTGGACCGCGCGGAAAGCGACCGAGAAGCGGCATTCCGCGCCAATGCCGAAGCGCCTGGCGTGCTCGCCCGCGCCTGCGCCGGACGCGATGCGCTGCTGGTGCATTACTCGACCGATTACGTGTTCGACGGCAGCGGTGCGCGCCCATATCGCGTGGATGATCCGACTGCGCCGCTCGGTGTCTATGGCGAAAGCAAATTGGCGGGCGAACAGGCAATCCGGGATTCCGGCTGCCGCCACGCGATCTTCCGCACGGCCTGGGTGTACGCCGCGCACGGCAAGAATTTCATGCTGACGATGCTGCGCCTGGCGAAGGAGCGCGACGAATTGCGCGTGGTCGCCGACCAGGTGGGGACGCCGACGCCGGCAGCATTGATCGCCGACGTCACTGCCGCCGTTCTCGCACGACCCTTCCGCGATTCGGGCATCTGGCACCTCACCGCGGCAGGGCAGACCAGCTGGCACGGCTTCGCCGAAGCCATCGTCGACGAAGCGCATGCGCGCGGGCTGATCGAACGCAAGCCCACCGTGGCTCCAATCGCGACCGTCGATTACCCGACGCCCGCGCGCCGGCCGGCCTACTCGTGCCTCGACACGACGAAGCTGGCGCACGATTTCGCCATCGACCTGCCGCTGTGGCGAACGGGGTTGCTGCGGACGCTCGACGAACTGGCCACGCCTGCCGCTTCGTAGAGCCGAATTCATTCGGCTGCTCTTTCGCGAAAGCCATCAAGGCAGCCGGATGAATCCGGCTCTACAAGGTGCTGCCTACTTCACCCCGTGCATCATCCGACGCAATAGCGGCGCGACGATGAGAGCGAGCAGGGCGCAGCCGAGGCCGATCCACAACAATAGCTGGAACAGGCTGGCGTACTTCACCGAGGCGCTGGCGAAATCGATCGTGGCGCCTTCGGGGATATCGATGGAAGCCAGCTTGCCGAATTGCGCGGCCAGCGTTTCCGAATAGGCGGTCGCCAGCCAGAAACCGCCCATCATCAGTCCGACCACGCGTGCGACCGACAACTGGGTCACCGCGGAAAGCCCGATCGGCGACAGGCACATTTCGCCGATTTCCAGCAGCAGGTAGGCCAGTACCAGCCACCACACGCTGGCTTGCGCGCCGCCACCGGCGGCCTTCGCCGCGGCCAGCAGCGGCAGGAAGGCGAGTCCCGCGAACAGCAGGCCGATGGCGCTCTTCAGCGGCTTGCCCGGGTTGCGCCCACGCCGCTCCAGCCACGGCCACAGCCAGGCGAACAGCGGCGACAGAACGACGATGAAGAACGAGCCGAGGAAGGTCAGCGAGCCCGCGGTCTGCGGCACCAGCACCACGTCGCGGAAACACGCCGCGGTCATCGCCGCAACCAGCAGCCAGACCATCGTGTGGGCGAGGCGCGCATTGCCCCGGTCGCTGGCGCGCAGCGCGACGACCATCATCGCGGGCGTCGCAGCCATCATGAACAGCGACCACGGCAGGGTGCCGCTGGCGTCGCTGATCAGCGACGGAAACATGTCCTTGGTCATCAGGCGATCGCTGAAGGTCACCCACGAGCCGTAGCTCTGCTCGTACAAGGTGAAGAACACCAGCACGAACAGGATCGTCACCAGCAACGCGGCCATCTGTTGGCGTTGCACCCGATCGCAATGCCGGATCAGGAACCAGACGAACCACGCACCGAAAGCGATGGCGACCAGGTGCATCGCGCCCTGCACGGTCCAGGTACGCTGGATCAACTGCCACACCACGGCGACGCCGGCGAGCGACAGCAGGTAGATCCACGCCTCGCGTGGGAGCAGGGCGACGCGTTCGCGCAACCTCGCCGGATCGGGCGGTTCGGCGTGGCCCTGCAGGTATTTCTGTCCCCACAGGAACATCGCCAACCCAGCGAGCATGCCCACCCCGGCCGCGCCAAAACCGTATTTCCAGCCATAGGTTTCGCCGAGAAAGGCGCAGACCAGTCCCGCGAACAGGCCGCCGATATTGATGCCGGCATAGAACAGGGTAAAGCCCGAATCGCGGCGCGGATCGTCTGCCGCGTACAGGCGCCCGACGATCGTCGAGATGTTCGGTTTCAGGAAGCCCACGCCCATCACGATCAACGCCAGCGACAGGTAGAACACCTGTAGCGCACCTTCGTCGCGCACCACCACGCCGTCGACCAGCTGCGCCTGTTCGCCTTCCACCGCCATGCCCAGGTGCCCCAGCACCAGCAGCACGCCGCCGAGCAGCACCGACTTGCGCATGCCCAGCCAGCGGTCGGCGATGAGGCCGCCGATCACCGGCACCGCGTAGACCAGTCCGCCATAAGCGCCGATCAGGTCGTAGCCGCCGTCGTCGTTGAAACGGTGGTGCTTCAGCAGATACAGCAGCAACAGCGCCTTCATTCCGTAGAAGGAGAAGCGCTCCCACATCTCGGTGAAGAAGCAGACGAAAACGCCCTTTGGATGACCGAGGAAATCGGTGCGGGCGGGCGGGGGCATGGGACGGTCGGCGACGCTGGACATGGGCCCGCGGATGGCTGGAAAAACCGGCCGGAGTATAGCGGCACGGTGCGCTGCGGCTGGACTTGCGGCCACTCAGCCGATAGCGTGTCGGCCTTCTGGAACCGCGGAACCGCCCATGAACCAGCCTGCCCCGGCGCAACTGACCCTTCGCGCCGTCGTCCTCGCGGTCATCCTCGCCATGATCCTCTCCGCGGCCAACGCCTATCTGGGCCTGTTCGCGGGCCTGACCATCGCCACGGCCATCCCGGCCGCGGTGGTGTCGATGGGAGTGCTGCGCTTGCTCGGCGGCGGCACCATCCTGGAAAACAACATCGTGCAGACAGGCGCCTCGGCCGGTTCGTCGATCGCGGCCGGCGTGATCTTCACCATCCCGGCGCTGATCATCATGGGCTACTGGCCCGACTTCAAATACTGGTGGGTGCTGGCCATCGCCGGACTCGGCGGTCTGCTCGGCGTGCTGTTCTCGGTGCCGCTGCGCCGTTCGATGATCGTCGAGGAGCCGCTGCCGTTCCCCGAAGGCAAGGCCGCGGCCGAAGTGCTGAAGGCCGGCGAGAATCCCGGTCCGGGCCTGAAGATCCTCGGCATTTCCGCGGGCATCGGCGCGCTGGTCAAGCTGATGGCGGAAAGCGGCCTGCGCGTGATCCCGGACAACGCCGCGGGCGCGGGCTTCTTCGGCAAGTACCTCGGCTACATGGGCACCGGCCTGTCGCCGGCGCTGCTCGGCGTGGGTTACATCGTCGGCCTGAACATCGGCATCGTCGTCGTGTCGGGCAGCATCCTCGCCTACAACATCGCCATTCCGTTCTACCACGCGTTCCTGCTCGGTTCCGATCCGGAAATGATGGCGAAGGTCGCCGGCAAGACCGCGGCGGAAGCGGCCGGCATCATCCGCGGCGAGAAGATTCGCTACCTCGGCGTCGGCACCATGCTGATCGGCGGCGTGTGGACGCTGTTCTCGCTGCGCAAGTCGCTGCTGTCCGGCGTGAAGAGCGGCATCGCCGCTGCGCGCAAGGGTTCGGGCGACGGCTTCGTGCCGCACACCGAACGCGACCTGCCGATGAAGTGGATGCTGGTGGCCTTGGTGCTGTTCGTGCTGCCGTTGCTGGGCCTGTACCAGGCCATCGTGCAGAACTGGGGCGTCAGCGTGCCGATGACCATCATCATGATCGTCGCCGGCTTCCTGTTCGTGTCGGTCTCGGCCTATCTCGCGGGTCTGGTCGGTTCGTCGAACAATCCGGTGTCCGGCATCACCATCGCCACCATCCTGTTCGCCTCGGTGGTGCTGATGCTGCTGCTCGGCAGCGATTCGAAGATCGGCGCGGTGGCCGCGATCATGATCGGCGCCGTGGTGTGTTGCGCGGCGGCGGTGGGCGGCGACAACCTGCAGGACCTGAAGGCCGGTTACCTGGTCGGCGCCACCCCGTGGAAGCAGCAGTTGATGCTGGGCATCGGTGCGTTCTCCTGCGCGTTGATCATGGCGCCGGTACTGAACCTGCTGTCGCAGGCCTACGGCATCGGCGATCCGACCCGCCCGGGTTCGTTGCAGGCGCCGCAGGCCACGCTGATGGCTTCGGTCGCGCAAGGCCTGTTCGGCGGCAAACTGCCTTGGGACATGATCATTGCCGGCGCCGTGATCGGCGCGATCGTCATCGCCTTCGACAGCTGGCTGAAGTCGCGCAATTCGAACTTCCGCGTGCCGGTGCTGGCCGCGGCCATCGGCATCTATCTGCCGCTCGAGCTGATGGTGCCGATCTTCCTCGGCGGCCTGCTGGCGTATTTCGTCGAGAAGCGCCACGGCATCGTCGGCACCCACGACGAAAGCCTGCGCGACCGCGTGCATCGCCCCGGCGTGCTGTTCTCCGCCGGCCTGATCACCGGCGAGGCGCTGATGGGCATCCTGATCGCGATCCCGATCGTGGTGTCCGAACGCGCCGACGTGCTGGCCTTGCCGGAGCAGTTCCATTTCGGCCAGTACGCCGGGTTGATCGTGCTGGCCGTGGTCGGCTGGCTGATCTACCGCACCGGCGTGAAGGGCGAAGGCGCGGCTCCGAAAGCATGACCTCGTAGGAGCGCCCCTGGGCGCGACCACGCTTAGCGACGCTGCGCGGGCGATTCGACGCATGCGGATTTTCCGGTCGCGCCCAGGGGCGCTCCTGCCAAAAAGCGGGCATGTGACTTCGTGCCTTTGCGCCGGGGCAGGGTCGCGGCCTACCATCGAAGACTTTCCTGCCACCGGGAGCCCGGAATGAAAGCCCGCCTGACCCTGCTTGCCCTCGCCATGCTGGCCGTGTCGCCTGCCATCGCCACCGAGCGCGGCTTCGAGGTGCGCGATCTCGCTTCGCTCGATCGCGTGTCGTCGCCGACCCTGTCGCCGGATGGCGGCAGCGTGGTGTTCGCCAAGCGCCAGGTCAACCAGGAAGTCACCAAGGCTTCCACCAGCCTGTGGGTGCGCAACCTGCGCACGCGCGACATGGCGCCGCCGAAGCGGCTGACCCCGGAAGGCTGGAACGTCAATTCGCCGGCGTTCTCCAATGACGGCAAGTCGGTCTATTTCCTCAGCGCCAAGTCCGGTTCGATGCAGTTGTATTCGATACCGCTGGCCGGCGGCGAACCGAAACGGCTGACCGATTTCGCGCTGGACGTGGATGCGTACAAGCTGTCGCCGGATGGGCAACAGGTCGCGCTGGCGTTCGCGGTGTTCCCGGATTGCAAGGCGGGCTCCAATCAGGATGTTTTGGCGTGCACGAAGAAGAAGGTCGGGGAAGCCGAGGGTGCCAAGGCCAGCGGCAAGGTGTTCGATCGCGTGTTCATCCGCCACTGGGATACCTGGGCCGACGGTCGCTTGAACCGCGTGTTCGCGGCCAAGCTGGGTGGTGAAGCCATGTTGACCTCGGCGACGCTGCTCAGCGGCGACATCAACGGCGACATCCCGTCGAAGCCGTTTGGCGACCTCGGCGACTTCGCCTGGTCGGCCGACGGCAAGCAGGTCGCGATGAGCGTGCGCCAGTCCAATCGCGAAGAGCCGTGGAGCACCAATTTCGACATCTGGCTTGTGAACGCGGACGGCAGCGCCGCGCGCAACCTGACCTCTGCGAACAAAGCCTGGGACGCCGGTCCGGTGTTCGGCGCCGACGGCAAGACCCTGTACTACCGCGCGATGGCGCGGCCCGGCTTCGAGGCCGATCGTTTCGCATTGATGGCGATGGACCTGGCCACGGGCAAGGCGCGCGAGATCGCGCCGCGCTGGGACGCTTCCGCCGACGGCATCACCCTGTCCGCCGACGGCAAGACGATCTACACCACGGCCGGCGAACTGGGCCAGCATC
>DASRYD010000107.1:0-1737 GCA_035653955.1 Pseudoxanthomonas sp. | reverse complement strand
CTGCAGTTCGTGCCCTTGGCCGAGGCGCAGGCGCTGTACGCCGAACTGTCGCGCACGCTGGCGCGACGGCGTATGCGCTGGTGACCGCCGGCCGTTGGCGACCCGGAATTCGTAGGAGCGCCCCTGTGCGCGACCACGCTTTCACGAGGGCGCCCGGTCGCGCACCAAGGTGCGCTCCTACAAGAGCATCTATCGCCCCCAATAACCGATACGCTTGCGGATCTTCAGCTTGCGCCAGAAATTGAACGGCTTTGGCTTGCGGTTGCGCCCGCCCTTGGCGATGAAATCGTCGATTGCCTGCAATATGCGCTCGCTGGAACGCCCGTCGTGGTACGGATGGATCGCATCGGCATACTCGCGGATCGCCGCCATCAGTTCCGGCGGCCGCGCCAGCGCGCGGCGGATCGCCGGCTCGAATTGCGCCGGATCGTCGATGTCGATCAGCTGCGGGCCGGGACGGCGGTTCTTGAAGGTGACCACCGGCTTGCGCGTCAGCAGGAACTCGTTGAGCGCGGACGAGGTGTCCGAGCACATCATGTCGGCCTCGCCGAACAGTTCGAGGATGTTGTCGTTGTCGGCGAAGCGCAGGTATTGGTTTTCCAGCGCGCGGAATTTCGCTGCGGTTTCCGGGGCCATCTTCGGATGGAAGGTGACGACCCAGCGCCACTCGCCGCTGCGCGACAGGCGTTTCACCTCTTCGTACAGCGTTTCCGCCGCGCTCCACGACGGCGAGAACGTCGAATGGTACAGGATCGTCGGCGGCTCGCCGACAGGCCGTAGCTCGCCGCCGAATTCGCGCATGAAGGGGTCGATCTTCGGCCAGCCGGTCTCGACCACGCTGAAATGGCCGGCCTTGTCGGCGATGGCCTGGAATTGAGCGGTGTCGCGGGGGCCGGTGGTGCAGTACAGATCGAAGAAGCCGCGGATGTAGATGTGCCTGGGCTTGCCCGCGTCGAAACCATGGAAGGTCTCGACCTTCACCCCGGGGAAGAAGTGCGGCACGGCGTTGGAGCCGGTGATGATCGCGATGGGGTTCCAGTCCCGCACCTGCTGCGTGGTGGTCAGCAGGCGCTCGCCTTCGACCAGGTCCTCGGCTCCCGGGCCATCGAAGAACCACGCTGCCTCGCCGCCGCGCGCGCGGATCGCTTCCTGCAGCGGGCGCAGGATCGCCAGCGCGTAGCGTTCGGAGCCGTACAGCAGGTAATGTTTGGGCATCTGGATTCCGGGTTCGACGACGCGCGGCATTGCCGGCGTGGCATTGGCGCGGGATTATTGCACCAACCCGGCGCGACCGCGCCGCCGCATCGCCGGATGGCCGCTTGATCGAATCCACTTCCGCATCCGTGCCGCCGCTGTCGGCCTGCGTGATCGCCTACAACGAGGCCGACCGCATCGGCGACTGCCTGCGTTCGCTGGCGTTCTGCGACGACATCGTCGTGGTCGATTCGGGTTCGACCGACGCCACCCGCGAAATCGCCGAATCGCTTGGCGCGCGCGTGCTGGTGCGCGCCTTCGACGGATTCCGCAGCCAGAAGGATTTCGCGGTGAAGCAGGCGCGGCACGACTGGGTGCTGTGCCTGGACGCGGACGAGCGCGTCGACGACGCGTTGCGCACGGCGATCGAGGCCGCACGCGGACTCGGCTTCGCCGGCGCCGCCGGCTACCGCTTCGCACGGATGTCGTGGTACTTCGGCCGCTTCCTGCGCCACGGCACGGCCTACCCGGACCGGGTGCTGC
>DASRYD010000106.1:0-4847 GCA_035653955.1 Pseudoxanthomonas sp. | reverse complement strand
CGGTGCGGGGGGCGCGACCGGGACGGTCTTGCAGGCGGCCAGCGCGAGCACGGCGCAGGCGATCAGGGACAGGCGCATCGAGGTATTCCGCGAATGATTGCGGCGAAGTTTACCGCGGCGGCTGGCAAGGGCCGTTCGTTTCGGGCGGTCGGCTATGCTTTGCCGATGAACGAAAACAGCCTGCCCGTGCTCAATGCCGCCGAAGCCCGCGCGCTCGGTTGCCTGATCGAGAAGGAAGCGACCACCCCGGACACCTACCCGCTGACGGTCAATTCCGCTCTCGCCGCGGCCAACCAGAGGACCGCGCGCGAGCCGGTGATGGCGCTGAGCGAAGGCGATGTGCACCACGCGTTGCGCCAACTCGAAGCCAGGAACCTCGCCAAGCAGGTGTTCTCCTCGCGCGCCGAACGTTACGAGCATCGCACCGGCGCGTTCTTCAGCCTGCCCCAGCAGCAAGTGGCGTTGCTGGGCCTGTTGCTGTTGCGCGGCGCGCAGACCGCATTCGAGCTGTTCGCTCGCAGCGAGCGGCTGTGCAAGTTCAACGACATCGAAGACCTGCGCCACCACCTGGACCGCCTGATGCAGCGCCAACCGGCGCTGGTCGTGCAGATCCCGCGAGGTCCCGGCCAGCGCGAGGACCGCTACATGCACCTGCTGTGCGGCGAAGTGGATGTCGCAGCAGTCGCGGCGCGGTCGCCGGCCCACGCCGCTGCGGAGCCGGCCTCTACCGGACTCGAAGCCCGGGTGGCCGCACTGGAGAGCGAAGTGGCCGCCTTGCGCGCGGCGGTGGCTGCATTGCGCGGCGAGGATTGATTCAACCCCGCCGACGCACGCCAGCCATGGCCCCGCGAGCAGTCCGTGGTTATCCGGCGCCGTTGCGCACGCAATCGTAGGTTTCGACGATGCGCGGGCCGGTGTCCAGTACCTGGAAGTCCTCGATCTTCACCGCCGCACTCGGCACTTCCTGGTCGAAAGTGCGGGAATTGATGCCGACCTCGCTCCAAGCATGCGTGGTGAACAGGTCGGTTTCGGCGGTCAGGGCGATGTTGCCGCCGTCGGCCAGCACGATGCCGTAACGCTGCATCGTGCGCAGCAGGACCTGGGCGCCGGCGGAATACGAGCCCACCGGAAAATTGGCGCGCAGGCGCAGGCGAGAGCCATAGGGAACGCTGTTCTCGGGGCCCGACGGCGCGCCGGCATGGCTGGCCGGGCGCACGTAGGCGGGCTGGCCCGACACCGTGCCCATGCGCGCGTTCGGCAGGATGAAGCGGATGGCGTGGCCGAGGTCGCCGTTCGGTATCTGCATCGCCGCATAGATCTCGTCGGCGTTGAACAGCAGCGGCGCCACCGGGAAGCCGGCCGCATCGGTGCTGGTGCAATGCTCGCCGCGATTGTTCGCCGGATAGACCACGTCGAGGTTCCACGCAGCCAGGCATTGCGACTGCAGTCCGCTGGAGCCGCTGGCGTTGGCGCGGTAGGTCTCGTACAGCTTGTTTCCCTGCCACACCAGCAGGTGGCAATCGCCGTTGTTGTTGTCGCAGGTCAGGTTGGTGCTGCCCTCGATGGCGCCATCGGTCGGCACCGGGATCTGCGTGCCGATCGCATCGCAATCGGGAGCGTAGTATTCGGCGGTGGAAGGAAATCCGATGATGCCGCGCAGCGGCGCATTGGCCGGCGCGCGGACGATGTGCATGCTGAAATCGATCTGCATGCGGCCATAGCCGAAGCCGCCGAGTCCGGCGAGCGTGGAGATCATCACTGCCGACTGCGGATGCAGCGGCGCGGTGCTGATGTTCTGGTTCCATACGGCGGCGGCCGGGAAACGCGGGATCAACCCGGTGGGCGTCGTGCCTTCGGCGACATTGGTCACCGTCACCGACAGGGGCTGGGCGACCGAAGCCTTGCCGTCGCTGACGGTCACGTCGACCAGGTACACGTTGTCGCTGTTGCTGTCGGTGGGCGCTTCGAAATCGGGCGCCGCGGCAAACGACAGCGCACCGCCGCTGGTGATGCTGAAGCGCGTGCGGTCCGCGCCGCCGCTGAGCGAATAGCTCAACGTGTCTCCGTCCGCATCAGTCGCGGTGGCTGTGTAGAAGGCGCTGGCCGTGTTCTCGGCGACGCTGGCGGTCGTGGCGGAGGTGAAAACGGGCGCGCGGTTGGTCCCGCCGTCGGCGACATCGGTCACCGTCACCGACAGGGACCGCACGACCGAGGTCTTGCCGTCGCTGACCGACACGTCGACCAGGTACACGTTGTCGCCGTTGCCATCGGTGGGGGCTTCGAAATCGGGCGCCGTGGCGAACGACAGCGCGCCGGCGCTGGTGATGTTGAAACGGGCGCGGTCTGCGCCACCGCTGAGCGAGTAGCTCAATGCATCCCCGTCCGCATCCGTCGCGGTGGCGGTGTAGAAGGCGCCTGCCGTGTTCTCCGCGACGCTGGCGGTCGCGGCCGAGGTGAAAACGGGCGCGCGATTCGAGGCCGGCGGCGGGGTCCCGCCTCCGCCCGATCCGCCTCCACTGCCTCCGCCGCTACTGCCGCCGCCGCCACAACCGGCCATGGCCAGAACCAAACACGATATCGCCAGGCCCTTGCCGAGCCGCTGCGCCTTCACCATTGGGAAATTCCTAAAACCGGACCTGTGCCTTCGTCTCGCTTCGATGGAAGTGGACGCCTGCGCAGACTCATGCAGCCCCCTGCCCGGCAAGGGTATGTCCAGCAGTGTGAATACCGCATGCAGCGCGGCTTAGTCGGCGCCATGTCTCGCATGGCACATGCGCCATTTCACTGTTTCCGGGGCGATTTTCAGTCCGGTCGCCGGCTGCTGCGCAGCAGGAACAGGCTGCCGACGAGGGTGCCGAGCAGCGATGCCGCCAATCCCAATCCGGCGCCGACCAGCAATTCGGCCGGCCACAGGTTGTGCGCGGTCGAGTCCAGTGCCAGGTCCGAGAGGATGCGGACCACCACCGCCACCGGCACGGTGGCCGCGAGCAGCAGCCATACCACCACGTAGCGCGCGGTGCCGAACGCGCGCAACAGCATCGCCACCACCGCCACGGCGGCCAGGCCGGGGCCGAACAATGCTTCCGGCAGGTTGGCGTGGGCGTAGGGCAGCTGCCAGTACTTGAAGCCGACGCCGAGCAGGGCGATGGCGAAGCCGATCCAGCGCCAGGCGGGGGAGGAGCGGGTCATGGGGACTGACTTCCAAGAGTGGTTCGGTGGTTATTATCCGTTATCTCGGTGGGTTCGCCGGGTAACAGGAAGTTAGGCGCCATGGTGACTATGAGTACGCTCCTGGCAATAGCAGTTAGCGTCGCGGCCGCGCTCAATCTCTACGTGACCTACGTGATCATCAGAAACCCGTCGTACACATCCTCTCGGAAGGCCCTGCAGGTTCTCATCGCTTGGCTGGTTCCAGTAGTCGGGGCTATCGTCTGCATAACGTTCTCGCGCACTGATGAGCTCTCGTCCCCCACCTCTAAGCCACGAGAGTTCTACGAGAATGTTGATTCAAGTGGTTCAGATCATTAGCTTGTCGCCTAACAATTCATTCAATCCGAAGCCGCTTCGCGACTCGGCTTAATTCAGGTGCTAGGCATCTTGTCGTGATTTGGGGAAATCCTGCAAAGCTTGCGATCGAAGCTCAGCTTGAACCGGGCATGGTCGCGCCGGTATTCGGAATGAATATTGCAGGACGCATTCGCTGTCATGTTGCCGGAGAGCCGCTTGGAGATTGGGATGAGCCTTTCTGTGTGCTCGGTACGGTAAGCGACCATCTTATGGAGCTGGCGTCCAGCTCAGCGGGGCTATGGCATCCGTTGCTGGAACCGCTAACACCGGAGCAGCGCTTTTCCGCCTTGAACGACTTGGTCTACGAAACATCCATCTCTGCTCACCCAGGCGCGCTCTCTACGCTTTCCAACACGAATTTTCTGACCAATATCTCGGAAGCCTTTGATTCAACGAAGAGCTTCATCCTGTGCAGTCAGGACGATCAGATTCAAATCCTCATAGAAGGTCCCTGCGGCTTCTTCCATGCCGAACTGCCACGATCGGAGTTCGTTTCGCTTTCCGAGGGCTTTTCCAACTGGGTCAAATCGCAAGAGCATCGCCTGATCGGCAAGGGCGACTACTGATTCGATCAGGGCCGTAGGCTGGGTCGGCTGTATCGATCCAGCATGCTTTCCTGACGCGGGTGCCCAACCCAGCCTACGTCACGGTCAATCGTCGAACAGTGCTTGGATCGCGGCCAATCCCGCCTTCGCGCGTTCCTGCTTGCGTTCCGCATCCAGCACCGGATCGGCGCCGTCGCGCTGCAATTCGCCCTGCGGCAGTTCGTCCAGGAAACGGCTCGGTTTCAACCGCACTTTCTCGCGGAAGCGCCGCGTCTCGCGGTTGTGGCTCAGGTACAGGCCCTGCTTCGCGCGGGTGATGCCGACGTACATCAACCGGCGCTCCTCTTCCAGCGAGCCTTCCTCCAGCGCGGCCTCGTGCGGCAGCGTGCCTTCCTCGCAGCCGACGATGAACACGTAGCGGAATTCCAGACCCTTGGCCGCGTGCAGGCTCATCAGCCGCACCTGGTTGCCGCCGTCGTCCTTGTCGTTGCGCGACAGCAGCGCCAGTTGCGCGGCGAGATCGCCGGCGCTGCCGCGCCCGCCTTCGAACCATTCGGCCAGTTCGTCCAGGTTCTGCTTGCGCCGCTCGAAGCTGGCGTTGTCCTTGCACTGCGCGCGCAGTTCGGCCAGCAGGCCGGAACGCTCGCACAGCCGGCGCAGCAGGTCGGCGGCGTTGAGCTTCGGCACGTGGTCGCGCAGGTCGCGGACGATGTCGTTGAACGCGCTCAGGCCGTT
>DASRYD010000105.1:0-9807 GCA_035653955.1 Pseudoxanthomonas sp. | reverse complement strand
GCGCGAACCAGGCGGCGACGGCGGGATGGAAGGCGGCGAGCGCCGGATGCGGGGGATGTCGCGCGGACATGCGCGGATTATCCGCCCCGCCGTCCTCGGCCGGATGAACGGAATGGCTGAAATTCAGGCGAATCTGCGCGTACACCGCTTCAACATGACCGCACCGCGTCGCAGGACGTGAGACGACCCGGCGCGCCTTCGGGCCCGACCGAAGACGCCGTGCGCCAGAACGGCGGCGGCGCCCTGGAGCGCCGCCGCATTGCAGGCGGATATCAGCTAGGGCTTGCTCAACTCGAGGAAGATGTCCCGCGCGGCCACGCCCAGGTCGGGCTGGTCGATGAAGAAACCCTGCACGCCCAGGCCATACAGCTGCACCGCTTCGGCGACGACCGACTGCGCGATGCCGCCCGGCGTCTGCGCCAGGTAGCTTTCCTCGGCGCGCAGCGTGTACGGATGCACCTGCAGGCCGGCCTTCAGCGCCCAACCCAGCATCGGGTGGACCAGCCCGGTGTTGCGACTGCCCAGCTCGGCCTTGCCATCGCCGTCGACGTCGACCTTGGTCGCCAGCGGCATGCGCGGCAGCAGGCTGCCTTTCCACGGACCCACGCCCGACGCGTAATTGGCCTTCATCCAGTTCAGTACCGGCTCGGTGGCGAAGGCGCCATAAGTGGTGCCGGCGCTCAGGCCGCCCTGCACTTCGCCCGCGAGTCCGCCGTAGATGCCGGCGAGATTGGCGCCATGGGCGGCGTTGTAGACCACGTCGTAGGGCTTGGCTTCCTGGAAATCGTCGTACAGCTGCACCAGCGGCAGGTCCACGCCGGCCTGCAGCATCACCTGTTTCTTCAGTTCGATCAGGTTCTCGAACTCGAAGCTCTGGATGTACACGCGCTTCGGATCGGTGAAACCTTCGGCCACCAGCGCCTCGACCAGCTTGCGGCCGAGCGAAGTGGCGATGAGGCTGCCGTCGAGGCGACGTCCTTCCTTGGCGAAGTAGGTCGGATGCTTGGTTTCCGGATAGATGCCGACCTTGCGCGTGCCATGGCTTTCGCGCTTGGCCAGTTCGATCACTTCGGCGAAGGTCGGTACCGAGTACAGGCCGTCGTAGCGCGCGTTGGCCGGGCGCACGCCCGGGATGCGCTCCTTGGCGCGCAAGGTCTTGATCTCGGCCAGGGTGAAGTCCTCGGTGAACCAGCCGGTCATGCGCACGCCATCGACCACCTTGGTGGTCTTGCGGTTGGCGAACTCGGGATGCGCAGCGACGTCGGTGGTGCCGGAAATCTCGTTCTCGTGGCGCGCGATCAACACGCCGTCCCGGGTCGCGACCAGGTCCGGCTCGATGAAATCGGCGCCTTGGCGGATCGCCAGCCGGTAGGACTCCAGCGTGTGTTCGGGACGGTAACCGCTGGCGCCGCGATGGCCGATCACGATCAGGCCGCGATGGTTCGCATCGGCATTGCGGGAATGGTGGTCCACCTGCGCATTCTGGGCGAACGCGGCGCCTGCGGAAACGAGCAGCAAGCCGGCGGCCAGGGCCGGCAGTAATTTACTTGAACGCTTGTCCATGTCGTCGAACCTCGGGTGGTCGGGGGAATGCCGACCGCGCGGATCGGCCCGCGCATGTTCCGGGCCCGAAGTTACCCGCGTTTGACGCGCACGCTGCAGCGCGCGCTTTCACGCCGTCTTCATCGCGGCGCGACGTAACCGCCCGGCACGCCTTCCGGCGACATGACGATCTGCCACAACTGCGAGCGGCGACTGCGGAAAGTCGCCATCGATGCGGACAGATAGAAACGCCACATGCGGCGGAAGCGCTCGTCGTAGCGCGCATCGAGCCGGTCCCATGCGGCTTCGACGTTGTTGCGCCACGCTTGCAGCGTGGTGTCGTAATCGGCGCCGAAGTTGTGCCAGTCCTCGATCACGAACAGGCCTTCGCTGGCTCGCGCGATCTGCAATGCGGACGGCAGCATCGAATTGGGGAAGATGTATTTCCCGATCCATGGGTCGGTGCGGTTCGCCGAGACGTTGCCGCCAATGGTGTGCAGCAGGCTCAATCCGCCGGGCGCGAGCAGCCGACGCACGGCGCGGAAGTAGTCGGGATAATTCTTCACCCCGACATGTTCGAACATGCCGATGGAATACACCGCGTCGAAGCGGCCTTCGATGTCGCGGTAGTCCTGCAGGCGGATCTCCACCGGCAGGCCGGCGCACAGTTCGCGCGCGTATTCGGCCTGCTCCTTCGAAATGGTCACGCCGACGCCGTCGACGCCGTAGCGTTCGGCGGCGAACTTCAGCGCCTCGCCCCAGCCGCAGCCGATGTCCAGCACGCGCATGCCGGGCCGCAGGCGCAGCTTGCGGCAGACCAGGTCTAGCTTGGCTTCCTGCGCGTCGTCGAGGCCATCCAGCCTGGATCCGGCGGCATCGCGCCAGTAGCCGCAGCTGTAGACCAGCCGCCTGCCCAGCATCGCCGCGTACAGATCGTTGCCGAGGTCGTAGTGGCGCTCGCCGACTTCGCGGCTGCGCCGGCGGGTCTGCGGATTGAACAGGCGTGCGAACAGCGCGTCGCGGATTTCGCCGAAGCCATGCACGTGCTCGTCCAGGCGCGCCTGCAGCAGCTTGTACAGGAAGCCGTCCAGGGAAACCGCGTCCCACCAGCCATCCATGTAGCTTTCGCCCAGGCCCAGCGAACCTTCACCCAGCAAGCGGGGGAACAATCGCTCGTCGCGCACCTGCAGGTCCCACGGCCGTACACCGTCGACGCGCACGTCCGCTTCGCCCAGAAGCGCTTCGAGCCTGTGGCGGAAGCGGTCCGGGTCCATGCCGCGCTAAGGGGAGAAAAGCCCCGCGTATTCCGGCGCCAGATACGGCCGCACCACATCGATCGGCACGTCCACCGACTGCGTGCCGTCGGCGTACGGGCCGACCTGGTAGGGCGGGAACACGAAGCGCAACGCGGTCACCTTGCCCTGCGCGTCGGCCAACGGCTGGAACTGGCGGAAATTCGCCGAATCCGGCTCGGTGCCGGCGTCGATCATCTTGTCGGCGTTGGCGACGAACTGCTGGCGTTCCTCCGGCGACATTTCGTCGGCGTCGGCACGCACCGACACGGCCGTGCGCAGTTGTTCGCGCGCATAGCCGCTGACCGCCATCCAACCTTTGGCATCGGGGATCAGCGCGTCCGCGCTCAGCAACTTGTTCTGCTTCGGCAACCAGACGAAGCGCGCCACCAGCGGTTCGCCGTGCGCGCCGCCGGTGTAGCGGCTGCCGTCGCCGGCCAACGCGACGATGTCGGGCGTGTCCAGCACCTGTTCGAAACTCAGCGACAATTCGTAGGGCGCGGTGGGCTTGTCGTTGCCCAGGGCTTCCACCGCTTCCATCAGCTCGTCCTGTTCGGCCTTGACGTAGGCGGCGACGGCTTGGGCCAGGCCCGGATACGCATTCAATTTCGGCGGGTAACTGACCCCGACCACGTATCGCTCGTTGTGCTCGATGACGTCCTTCAGCCCGGCTGGCGCCGGCACCGCGGGTGCGGGGGCATTCGGAGAGGCGGCGGGCGCGGCGGTCGGCGATTGCTGCCGGCACGCGGCCAGCACCGCCAGCGCCAACGTCGGCAAGGCCAGGAATTTGAAGGCGGATCGCACAGCCGGGCTCCTTGCAGGCTTGGGGAATAACAGTTTATTCCGCGACGCAGCAGGGCGACAGCCCGCCATTGCCGCTAGGCCACCAGGTCGGCGTACTCGGGGTGGCGGCGGATGTACACGGCCGAATACGAACAGGCCGGCACCACCCGCAGCCCTTCGGCACGCGCGTATTCCAGTACCGCCCGGACCAGTGCGCCGGCCACGCCGCGGCCGCCGATGGCTTCCGGCACGCCTGTATGTTCGATGGTCAGGCGCCCGTCGCGCAGGCGGTAGACCAGCTCGGCCTCATGGCCCTCCAATTCGGTACTGAACCGGTGCCTGGCGGCTTCGTGGACGATCGACAGCGGGATTTCGGAACTCATCGGGGGTACCTGCACGACTGACCGGCACATTGTGCCCGAAACGCGGGTACGGCAATTTTTGCCGCAATGCGTCACCTGCCGGCGTGAAGACGGATTCACGAACCAAAATGGCGTGACGTGCATCCCAATACCCGATTGGCACGCTTGATGCCAATTCCCCGTACGACTTGATCGTTGCGATGTGGATGCCATGACGTACGAAACCGAAAAGAACGAAGACGCAAAAGAATTCGCCCTGCTGCTCGAGCTCTGCCAGAGGACCGTGCGCGGGCAGACCGCCGATGGCGATTTCAGCCGCCTGGACGAGACCGTCTACGAGCGCCTGCTGTCGACTTATCCCGGCAACAACAAGCGCGCCGCGGCCTGAGGCGGCCTGAGCCTGCTCAGCCGCCGAACGAAGGGTTCGACAGCTCGGCCAGGAAATGCCCCAGGACTTCGGGGCGCATGATCAGCATGAACAGCACCCCGTAAGCCGCGCCGGCCAGGTGCGCGCTGTGGTTGATGCGATCGCCGCCACGGCGGTCCATCCAGATGCTGTAGGCCACGTACAGCACGGCGAACACGATCGCCGGCATCGGAATGAAGAACACGCCGATCGTGGCCCAGGGCGCCACGACGATGAAGGCGAACAGCACCGCCGACACTGCGCCCGACGCGCCAAGGCTCAGGTAATTCGGGTTGTGCTGGTTCTTCAAGTAGGTCGGCAGGATCGACACGACCAGCGCCGACAGATAGAACAGCGGGAACACCCAGGGCCCGACCAGCCGGGTCATCAGCACCTCGATCTCGCGACCGAAGAAATACAGGGTGAACATGTTGAAGAACAGGTGCCAGAAATCGGCGTGGATGAACCCGTAGGTCAGCAGCCTGTCGTATTGCCTGCGCTTGTCGATCGCCGGCGGCCACAGGATCAGCCGGTCGGCCAGCTTGCGGTTGCCGAAGGCCAGCCACGACACCAGCGCGGTGGCGGCGATCAGCAGATAGGTGAAGAACGGAGTCTGCATCGGTTTCCCTGAGCAACGGAATGGCGCGCGAAAGTGCGCCAGCCTAACCGATCCGCGCCCGCGCATCGAATCCCGCCGGTCATGGCTGCGCGACGCGCGCGCATGCCGCATCATGGCGTTTTCCCGCGCGCGCACCCCACGACATGAACCGACCGATCTGCCTCGGCCTTCTCGCCTTCGCCGCCCCCGTTTTCGCTGCCGATGCGGACCTGACTACCGTCGCCGAGCGTTCCGGCTTCACCGAAACCGGCCGCTATGCCGAAGTGGTCGAACTGTGCGACCGCTATGCCAGGACGTGGCCGCAGGCGGTGCGCTGCTTCGATTTCGGCACCACGCCGCAGGGCCGGCCGATGAAGGCGCTGGCGGTGTCGACCAGCGGCGCGCTGGATCCGAAAGCGGCGCAGGCGAAGGGCCTGCCGGTCGTGCTGGCGCAGGGCGGCATCCATGCGGGCGAGATCGACGGCAAGGACGCCGGTTTCAAACTGGTCCGCGACCTGCTGGGAGGCAAGGCCGGCCCGGGACTGCTCGACCAGCAGGTGCTGCTGTTCGTGCCGGTGTTCAACGTCGATGGCCACGAGAACTTCCGCGCCTGGAACCGCCCCAACCAGCGCGGGCCGAAGGAAATGGGTTTCCGCGTCACTGCGCAGCGCTACAACCTCAACCGCGACTACGTGAAGGCGGACAGCCCGGAAATGCAGGCGATGCTCGACCTGGTGCAGCGCTGGGACCCGCTGGCGATGCTCGATCTGCACGTCACCGACGGCGCCAAGTTCCAGCACGACATCTCGATCACCGGCGAACCGACCAACTCCGGCGACGAAGCCCTGCGCGAAGCCGGCAAGGCGCTGTTGCACGGCATCGTGGACAAGCTGGCCACCCAGGGCTCGCTGCCGGTGGATTTCTACCCCAGCTTCGCCGGGGACGACGATCCGGCCTCCGGCTTCGTCGACGGCGTCAATCCGCCGCGCTTCTCGCACGGCTATTTCCCGCTGCGCAACCGCATCGGCATCCTAGTCGAAACGCATTCGTGGCGCACCTACCCGGAACGCGTGAAGGCGACCTACAACACCGTGCTCGACGCGCTGGAACTGACCGCCGCGAACGGACCGAGCTGGCTGCGACTGGCCCATGAAGCAGACGCGCGCGCCGCGCAACTCGGCGGCAAACCGGTACCGCTCAGCTACAAGGCCACCGACGCCGTGCGCACCATCGACTTCCTCGGCTATGCATACACACGCACGCCGTCGGACATCTCCGGCGCGCTGATGACCCGCTACGACGAAAGCAAGCCGCAGGTGTGGAAAGTGCCGCTGCGCAACACCATCGTGCCCGATACCGTCGTCGTCGCGCCGAAAGGCGGCTACCTGGTCCCGCCGCAGCACGCCGCCGCGGTGGCGCGCTGGCTGCTGCGGCACGGCATCGGCTACCGCGTGCTGACCAACGCCACTTCGCACATGAAGGTGCAGTCCTTCGTCGCCGACAAGGTGGAATTCGGCGGCACTTCGGTCGAGGGCCACCAACGCGCGAACCTGCAGGGGACCTGGCGCGACGATGAAGCCGACATCCGCGCCGGCACCTTGTACGTGCCGATTGCGCAAGCGGAAGCCAGGCTGCTGGTGAACATCCTCGAGCCGACGGCGCCCGATTCGATGGCCGCATGGGGCGAGTTCAACAACGCCTTCGAGCGCAAGGAATACATGGAAGGCTATGTCGCCGAGGAACAGGCGCGCGAGATGCTGGCCCGCGACCCGACGCTGAAGGCGGAGTTCGAGAAGAAGCTGAAGGACGACCCCGCGTTCGCAAAGAGCCCGGGCACACGGCTGGACTTCTTCTATCGCCGCCACCCGGCCTGGGACCGCGACACCTTCCGTTATCCGGTGTTGCGCACGGATACCGCCTATTGAGGCGAGGCCCGGACATGCGCAGGCCCCTTTTTCTCTGGTTCGCGGCGATGCTCTTCCCCGCCCTTTCGCCCGCGTGCGCGCAGGGTTGGCAACCCTCGCCCGGTCATGTGCAGACGCCGATCTGGCCCGGTGCGGTCCCCGATGCGTTGCCCGCCCCGGAACCGGAAACGGTCGGCCCCCCTCCCGGACGCGAGTGGTGGCCTCGCGCCAACGATGTCAGCCGGCCGACGATGACGGTGTACGCGCCGACGGGCCGCAACACCGGCGCCGCGATGGTGGTGTTCCCCGGCGGCGGCTACCGCTTCCTGGCGATGGACCTGGAGGGCACGGAGATCTGCGACTGGCTGGTATCGCGCGGAATCACCTGCGTGTTGCTGAAATATCGCGTGCCGGGTTCGGGTCCCTGGTGGGATACCGAACACAAGCGGCGCGTGTACCCGAAAGTGCAGACGGCGCTGCAGGACGCGCAACGCACGCTGGGCCTGGTGCGCCTGCGAGCGAAGCAACTCCACGTCGACCCGCACCGGATCGGGGTGATCGGCTTCTCCGCCGGCGGCCACCTCGCCGCCGCCGTCAGCACCCATTTCCAGAAACGGACCTATCCGCCGGTGGATGCCGCCGACGCGGAAAGCAGCCGCCCCGACTTCGCCATCGCCGTCTACCCGGGCCACCTGTGGCTGCACGAAGACGAGGGCGACGCCCCCGGCGTGCAGGCCGACATGCGGCTGCGCCCGGACATAACGGTAACCCCGCAAACCCCTCCGACCTTCCTGCTGATGGCCGAAGACGACCACGTGGACGGAGTGGAACAGGCACTGGCCTATTACATCGCCCTGCAGAAAGCCGGCGTGCCCGCCGAGATGCATTTGTACGCACAGGGCGGACACGCCTTCGGCGTGCGTCCCACCAAACTCCCCATCGGTCGCTGGCCCGCCCTGGTGGAACAATGGCTGCACACCATCGGCATGCTGGATCCACAACGGCCCGGCGATTGAGAACGGCGCAACTCAGCAGTTCTCGTACTTCCAGTTGCGGCGCTTGCCTTCGGCCATCCACTCGACGGCCTGGGCCAGGCGCTTGGCGCGGGTTTCCTCGCGCTTGGCTTCGACGATCCATTCGATGTAGTCGCGCCTGGCGCCTGGCGGAAAGCCGTCGAACGTCGCCTGTGCCGCCTTGTTCTTCTTCAACGCGACGACCAGGTCGGCCGGCGCTTCCGGTGGCGGCTTCGGCGCCGACTTGCGCGTCGCCGGCGTCTTCGCCCCGTCCTCGTTGAGCTTCATCGCTTTTTTGATGTGGGCGATCAGCGTCTTCTTCGGCGGCAGGTCTTTCAGCGAGGCCATCTTGCCGTAGCTGCCCATGCCGTCGCGCGGTTCGCCTTCGCCCAGCACCAGCGCGTGCTTCCAGAAACCGAACGAAGCGTGCTGCTTGAACGCGGCCATCCCGCAAAGGATGCCGCCGGCGTATTCGAAGGTCGGCATGCCCCACTTGATGGTTTCCTCGACCTCCGGGCACCCTTCGTGGACCAGCGCGCGGACGCGCGCGAGGATCGGTTGCGCGAACGGCGCGGCGCGTTCGATGTAGGCGTCGATGCGCGGGTCGTGCTTCGGCATGGTGAGCTCCTCATCGGACCTGTCGCGCGGCGGCGGACATTCACCCCCCGCTCGCGCTCGCGGCCATTATGATGCGCGCTCGACCCGAACCGCGGAGCGGCCTTGCGCAAGCTTTCCATCATCGCCCTGCTGTTGCTGGTCGCCGCCCTGTGGTGGTGGGGTTCGCGTCCGGCGCGCCCGGTCTTCGCGCCGCCCCCGGTCGAAGCCTCGGCGCCATCCCTGCAAATCCCGCCGAGCCCGGCGTCGCGGTCGAGGCCCGATTTCCTGCCGGCGGAAGCGCACGACACGCTGCGCCTGATCGCCAGCAAGGGGCCCTACCCGCACCGCCAGGACGGCAGCGTGTTCGGCAACCGCGAAGGCCACCTGCCGGACCGGCCGCGCGGCTATTACCACGAGTTCACCGTGGCGACGCCCGGTGCGGGCAATCGCGGCGCGCGGCGCATCATCACCGGCGGGCAGCCGCCCGAGACCTGCTACTACACCGACGACCATTACGAGTCGTTCCGCGAATTCGATTGCGCGCTCGACGAGGACCGCCGATGACCGCCTCCGGTTTCGACCTCGGCCTGGACGACGCCGACCGTGCCGGCGTGTTCTTCGTCGCCATCGACGACCTGGACACGCTCGACGCCGCCGCGCGCGACGCCGGATTGCAGGCGCGGCGCATCGACCTGTTGGGTTGCGAGAGCAAGGCGATGTTGCTGTTGCGCTTCGCCGTGGCGCTGGATTTCCCCGCCGGCGCCGGCCGCAACTGGGACGCGCTGAGCGACAGCCTGCGCGACTTGTCGTGGTTGCCCGCCCCCGGTTACGCGCTGCTGTTGGACAGCGCCAGCGGCCTGCACCGCGCCGAGGGCGACGATTTCGACACGCTGCTGTCGATCCTCGACGAAGCACGCGCGTTCTGGGCCGGCCACGACGTGCCGTTCTGGGCGTTCGTTGCATTGGACGAAGCGGATTTCGACGAAATGGAAACCGCATGACCATCTTGCGAGAGCGCCTTTAGGCCCGAACGCTCTTGATCGAGGGTCATAGGCACTCGCAAACAAGCTCGCTCGCGCAGGAACTCCACCGCCGGACCGGCGTTTGCTGCGAAAATGGCGCATGGACGCCTCCGCATCGCTCGACTTCGCCATCCTTCCCTTGTCCGCCGCCCTGAAGCAGGGCGTGGAAGCGGCGGGCTATACGCAACCCACGCCGATCCAGGCGCAAAGCCTGCCGGCCATCCTCGCCGGCCGCGACGTGCTGGCGCAGGCGCCCACCGGCAGCGGCAAGACCGCAGCGTTCGCGCT
>DASRYD010000104.1:0-2882 GCA_035653955.1 Pseudoxanthomonas sp. | reverse complement strand
GCTGCGCGACCGACCGCCGCGCGAGAAGCAGGCCTGGCGCGCGCTGTTCGACCACTACGTGTTCGGCGACGCGCAGCGCGCCGGCGAACACCTGCCGCCGCAGGCGCGCAAGGTGCTGGGGCCGATAGACGAAACACTGGCGCGGCAATTGCGCGCGATGCTGATCAACAAGCTGAACCGCTGAGGCAGAGGGGAACATGAGCGAGAAGAAGATCCGCAAAGTCGTGATCGCCGGCGGCGGCACCGCGGGTTGGGTCGCCGCGTGCGCGCTGACCCACCAGTTTCGCGACCTGCTGGAGATCGCCCTGGTGGAGTCCGAGGAGATCGGCACCGTCGGCGTGGGCGAGTCGACTATCCCGACCATCCGCACCTTTCATCGCCTGTTGCAGATCGACGAGCGCGAGTTCCTCAGCTCGGTCGCTGGCAGCTTCAAGCTGGCGATCTCGTTCGAAAACTGGATCCGCCCGGGTTCGCACTACTTCCACCCGTTCGGCACCACCGGCGTGAACACCTGGTCGTGCGATTTCCACCAGTTCTGGCTGGAAAGCCGCCGTCGCGGCATGCAGAGCGAACTGGGCGACTACTGCCTGGAAACTGTTGCCGCGCGCCAGGACCGCTTCGCCCTGTTCAATACCGGCCAGAACGCCCAGCAGTGGTCGATGCGCTGGACCAAGGCGGCCACGGCGACGGAGCATAGGGATGTGAGCTATGCCTACCACTTCGACGCCGGGCTGTATGCGGCGTTCATGCGCGTCAAGTGCGAAGGCCGCGGGCTCAAGCGCGTCGGGGGCAAGATCGCCCAGGTACGCCAGGATCCGGACAGCGGCTACGTGCAGTCGCTGGTGCTGGAGGATGGGCAGGTCATCGAGGGCGACCTGTTCATCGACTGCACCGGCGCGCGCGCGCTGCTGATCGAGCAGGCGCTGCACACCGGCTACGAGGACTGGAACCACTGGCTGCCAAGCAACCGCGCGGTCGCGTTGCAGACCGAAGCCGATGGACCGGCGGTGCCGTACACGCGCGCGATCGCGCATGAGGCCGGCTGGCACTGGAAGATCTCGCTCCAGCACCGGATCGGGTGCGGCATCGTGTTTTCCGATGCGCACATGTCCGACGATGAGGCGACCGCCAAACTGCTCGCCGAAAACCCGTCCAAGCCGCTGCGCGACCCGTGGATAATCCCGTTCCGCACCGGGCGGCGGCGCAAAGCTTGGAACAAGAACGTGATCGCGCTCGGACTGGCGAGCGGCTTCATTGAGCCGCTGGAATCCACCAGCATCCACCTGACCCTCAGCGCGGTCACCCGCCTGGTGCAGTTCTTCCCCTCCGAAGGCATCAGCCAGGCGGCGGTGGACCGCTTCAACCAGGTCAGCCGCCAGGAGCTGGAACACGTCCGCGACTTCGTCGTGATGCACTACCACCTCAACCAGCGCGATGAGCCCCTGTGGAAGCAGTGCCGCGAAATGGAACTGCCACCGGGCTTGGCCGAGCGCATCCAGGTGTTCCGTGAGACCGGCTACGCATGGCAGGGGGAGGACGAGCTGTTCCGCCTCGACTCCTGGACCCACTGCATGCTCGGCCAGGGCGTCGTGCCCCGCAGCCACCATCCACTGACCCGCGCGCTGTCGGACACCGATCTCAAGCGCCTGCTCGAGAGCGTGCGCAAGCCGATCGATGCCGCTGTGGCGTCCATGCCCAGCCAAGAGCAGTTCATCGACAGCTACTGCAAGGCGCCGCCCTCGGCCTGGGAGCAGATGTACGCACGCGCCCGGCAGCATGAGCGGGTGACCGGCAAGATCGCGGGCGTCGGCGGAGGCCTGATCCAGTGATGCGCAGATGCTGATCCAGGCGCACCCCGGACTGCGCCTCCAGGTACGGCGGATCGGTGCGGAAGGCGCGCCACTGCTGGTGATCGACAACGTGGTGGCCGATCCGGAAAAGCTGGTGAACAAGGCCGCGCGCAGCCGCTTTTCGGTGCAGGGCGCGTATTTCCCCGGCTTGCGCGCACGCGCGCCGGCGTCGTACGAATATTTCCTGGAAAGCCTGCTGGAGCCGCTGCTGCACGAGCATTTCGGCATGGCGCCCGGGCGCTTCTCCTTCCCGATGTGCCACTACTCGCTGGTGGCCACGCCGCCGGAAAAGCTGAATTTCCTGCAGCGCATACCGCACTTCGATTCCAACGCGGACAACGGACTGGCGACCGTGCACTATCTGTTCCGCGATAACTGGGGCGGCACTGCGTTCTACCGGCATCGGCAGACCGGCTTCGAAACCATCGGCGAAGCGCGTGCGCCGGCCTACTTCGAATGCCTGCAGCGCGAGAGTCGCGGCGAAGACGCGCCCGGCGCGAGTTATATCAACGGCGACACCACGCTGTTCGAGCGGATCGACCAGGCCGACGGCGTGTTCAACCGCATGCTGGTGTACCGGCGCAATTCATTGCATTCGGCCACCATCGACAATTCCCTGGTTCCGCCCGCCGATCCATTGAGCGGCCGGCTGTCGATCAATGCCTTCATCGATGTGGCGGGCTGATGGACGTCGCTTTGCCGAATCCAAGCCATTGTTCCGCATGGAATTCTGCGGTGCAGCAGGCTTTTTCGGCAGACGCTGGTTACAGTGTCGCCGCGATGGCAATGGGCCACTTCGCGGTGCGGGAAGAGGAAACGGCTGAGGCGGTTCCTTTTTTTTCCGACGAAATGGTAGCGCTAACTTTTCGTCTGTCGGAGGCTGGGCTCGATGGCTTTTACCGCCGGAATTGACGCAGGCACGCAGAGCCTGAAGGTAGTGCTGTACGACGCGGCTTCGCGCGAGATCGTGGCCAGCGCCAGCGAGCCGCTGGCGCTGGTCGGCGGCGAGGACGGCCGCCGCGAGCAGCACCC
>DASRYD010000103.1:0-4204 GCA_035653955.1 Pseudoxanthomonas sp. | reverse complement strand
GCCGGCGATGCCGCGGGCGCCGATGCGGCGTATGCGCAGCATGTGCTGCATTCCACCCGCGACCCCGGATTGCTGGCGGCGGCCAACGCGCTGGTCGAAGGCCGCATTCCCGAAGCCGAACAGCGCCTGCGCGAACACCTCAAGCGCGCGCCCACCGATGTCGCCGCGATCCGCATGCTGGCCGAACTCGCCGTGCGGCTGGGCCGCTACGAGGACGCGGAAAACCTGCTTGCACGCTGCCTGGAACTGGCGCCGAGCTTCCACGCCGCGCGGCAGAACTATGCGCTGGTGTTGTACCGGAGCAACCAGCCCGAGCGCGCGCTGGCCGAAATCGAACGCCTGATGGCGCAGCAGCCGGACAATGCGGGCGCGCGCAACCTGAAGGCCGTGGTGTTGTGCCGGATCGGCGACTACGAACCCGCGATCGCGATCTACCGCGAGCTGCTCGAACAATACCCGCAGCAACCGCGCGCGTGGCTGAGCTACGGACACGCGCTGAAGACCGCCGGCCGCCAGGACCAGGCCGTCGCCGCCTACCGCCGTTGCCTGGCCCTGGAGCCTGGCTTCGGCGAAGCATGGTGGAGCCTGGCCAACCTGAAGACCTTCCGCTTCGGCGCCGACGACGTGGCGGCGATGCGCGCGCAGTCGCAGAGGCCGGACCTGTCCGACGACGACCGCTTGCAATTGGAGTTCGCCATCGGCAAGGCGCTGGAGGACGCGGGCGAATACGCGGATTCGTTCGCCCACTACGCGCGCGGCAACGCCGCGCGCCGCGCGCAGCTGCGCTACTCGGCCGACAACACCCACGCGCGGGTGCAGCGGATCAAGCGCACCTACACGCGCGAGTTCTTCGCCGCCCGCGAGGGCGCCGGCAGCGATGCGCCCGATCCGATCTTCATCGTCGGCCTGCCGCGCGCCGGCTCGACCTTGCTCGAGCAGATCCTGTCCAGCCACTCGCAGGTCGAAGGCACGATGGAGTTGCCCGAGATCACCTCGATCAGCCGCGACCTGCGCCAGCGCGGCGGCGGCGACAGCGAAATGCCCTACCACGACGCGGTGGAACGGCTCGACCCCGCTGAGCTGCGCGCGTTGGGCGAGCAGTACCTGGCCAACACGCGTGTGCAGCGCAAGGCCGGCACGCCGTTGTTCATCGATAAGATGCCGAACAACTTCATGCATGTCGGCCTGATCCAGCTGATCCTGCCCAAGGCGAAGATCATCGACGCGCGTCGGCATCCGCTGGCCTGCGGCTTCTCGGGCTTCAAGCAACACTTCGCCCGCGGCCAGGGTTTCAGCTATGGCCTCGACGACCTCGGCCGCTATTACAGCGACTACGTCGAGCTGATGGCGCATTTCGACGACGTCCTGCCGGGCCGCGTGCATCGGGTCATCTACGAAACCATGGTGGAAGACACCGAGGCCGAAGTGCGCCGGCTGCTCGATTACTGCGGGTTGCCGTTCGAAGACGCATGCCTGCGCTTCTTCGAGAACGCGCGCCCGGTGCGGACCGCCAGTTCCGAACAGGTGCGCCGGCCGATCTACCGCGAAGGCATCGATCATTGGCGCCATTACGAGCCCTGGTTGTCGCCGTTGAAATCCGCGCTGGGCCCCGTGCTCGACGCCTATCCCGCCGTACCCGCGTTTCCATGATCCGTTGCAACCGCTGTCGCGCCTTCCCTCAATAAAACCAGCCACAAGGGGAACGAGATGTCCAAACCGAAACACCGCAACCGCAAACCGGGGCAGTTCGCCCGGCTGCCGCTCGCCGCGGCGATCTGCCTTGCCTGTACCGCGCCAGCGTTCGCGCAGGAGACCGCGCCCGCGCCCACCACCGAGCAGAAGGCCGCGACCCTCGACACGGTCACCGTGACCGCGCAGAAGCGCACCGAGAACCTGCAGGAAGTCCCGATCAGCATCCAGGTGCTGGGCCAGGAAAAGCTCACCGAGCTCAATATCACCAATTTCAAGGACTACGCCAAGTTCCTGCCCGGCGTGTCCTACGACACGGGCGAGGGCGGTTCGTCGGTACCGTACTTCCGCGGCGTCGCCAGCGGCGAGAACCAGAACCACTCGGGGCCGCAGCCCAGCGTGGGCGTGTACGTGGACGAACAGCCGGTGACCACCATCGGCGGCGCGCTCGACGTGCACATCTACGACATCGCGCGCATCGAGGCGCTCGCCGGCCCGCAGGGCACCCTGTACGGCGCCAGTTCGCAAGCCGGCACGCTGCGCATCATCACCAACAAGCCCGACCCGAGCGGCGAGGCCTCGGGCTACGCGGTGGAGGCCAATTCGGTCAGCCATGGCGGCACCGGCTATGCCGTCGATGCCTTCGTCAACGTCCCGCTTTCGGAAAACGCCGCGATCCGCATCGTTGGC
The DNA here is from genome assembly GCA_035653955.1 of Pseudoxanthomonas sp. Lineage (GTDB taxonomy): Bacteria > Pseudomonadota > Gammaproteobacteria > Xanthomonadales > Xanthomonadaceae > Pseudoxanthomonas_A. The sequence continues at coordinate 1,825 of DASRYD010000103.1, read as the reverse complement.
TGGAAGCAGCACGACGCCGGCTACATCGACAACGTTTTCGGCACCCGCACCTACCCGTCGTGGGACGCCGACAGCGGCGGCCACGGCACCATCGACAACGCCGCGCTGGCCAAGAAGGACTTCAACGACGTCGATACCGTCGGCGTGCGCGCCGCGCTGAAGATCGACCTGAACGACAACTGGTCGATCATGCCGACGATGATGACCCAGCACAAGAACGAGGACGGCAATTTCGCCGAGAGCCCGGACGTGGGCCAGCTGCAGACGCGCAAGTTCATCCCCGAGTACTTCGACGACCGCTGGATGCAGTCGGCGCTGACCGTGCAGGGCAAGATCGGCAACTTCGACCTGACCTACGCCTACGCCCACCTCGACCGCGACGTCGACAGCGCATCGGACTACAGCGACTACTCGTTCTGGTACGACTCGCTGTACGGGTCGGGCGCATACTTCTGCTCCAACGTCGACTGCACGCCCGGTTCGGTGGTGGATTCGTCGCAGTACATCATCGGCAAGGACGGCTACACCAAGGACAGCCACGAACTGCGCATCTCTTCGCCGCAGGACCATCGCGTGCGCTTCATCGCCGGCCTGTTCTGGCAGAACCAGAAGCACGAAATCCTGCAGAACTACAAGATCGTCGGCGACTTCACCGGCTTCGAGGTGACCGGCTGGCCCGACACGATCTGGCTGACCCAGCAGGTGCGCAAGGACCACGACGAGGCGGTGTTCGGCGAAGTCACATTCGATGCGACCGACAAGCTGACCGCCACCGCCGGCGTGCGCTTCTTCCGTTACGAGAACAGTCTGAAGGGCTTCTACGGCTACAACGACAACTGGAGCAGCAAGTACGGCGAGGCACGTTGCTTTTCGGACGAACAGTTCCACGGTGCGCCCTGCGTCAATCTTGATCGCACCGTCAAGAAGAACGACCATATCGGTCGTTTCAACCTGACCTACAAGATCACCGACAAGGCCATGGTGTACGCCACCTGGTCCGAGGGATACCGCCCGGGCGGCGTCAACCGCAGCAACGATCCGTCCAATCCGATCGCGCTGACCTACCTGCCGGACACGCTGACCAACTACGAGTTGGGCTGGAAAACCAGCTGGGCCGACAACCGTCTGGTCTTCAACGGCGCTTTGTTCCGCGAGGATTGGGACGATATGCAGTTCTCGTTCATCCCGCCGGGCAACGCCGGCCTGTCGGTGATCCGCAATGCCGGCAGCGCGCGCATCAACGGCTTCGAGACCGACCTGCTGTGGGCGGCGACCTACAATCTGCGCATCTCGGGCGGCTTCGCCTGGTACGACGCCAAGCTCACCTCGAACTACTGCGGCACCAACGACGATAACGGCAACCCGACCACGGTCTGCGACGACCCGCAGGCGCCCAAGGGTTCGCAACTGCCGGTCACCGCGAAGGTCAAGGGCAACCTGACCGCGCGCTATACCTTCAACGTCGGCGAGTCGGAGTTCTACCTACAGGGCGCGGCCGTCTACGAGGGCGAGCGCAAGTCCGCCCTGATCAAGTCCGACCAGGAAATCTTCGGCAATCTGCCGTCGTACTCGGTGCTGGACCTGTCGGCCGGCATCCGCCGCGGCAATTGGTCGCTGGATTTCTACGTCAAGAACGCGACCGACGAACACGCCGAGTTCGCCCGCTATACGCAATGCGCGGTCTGCTCCACGACGGGCACGCTGCCGGAGTTCCCGAACGGGCAGATCTACTCGATCGCCAACCAGCCGCGCACCATCGGCCTGCGTTTCTCGCAGGAGTTCTGACCGACGCGAGTCTGCGGCTCCACCAAAGCCCCGGCTCAGG
>DASRYD010000102.1:0-8026 GCA_035653955.1 Pseudoxanthomonas sp. | reverse complement strand
GGCGCCGGCGCAGGTGCTGGCGTTCGCGGTGCTCCTCGGTGCGATGTCGATGGCGATCCTGATCGCGCTGGTCAATCCGCTCACCGCGGGGCTGACCTTCGCTTCGCTGATCGGTTACGCGGTCGTCTATACCGGGTTCCTGAAACGGGCCACGCCGCAGAACATCGTCATCGGCGGCATCGCAGGCGCCGCGCCGCCGCTGCTGGGCTGGGCCGCGGTCACCGGCATGCGCCAGCCATGGGACTGGGCGCACGCACTGGTGCTGGTGCTGATCATCTTCGTGTGGACACCGCCGCATTTCTGGGCGCTGGCGATCTTCCGCCGCGACGATTACGCGCGCGCGTTGATCCCGATGCTGCCGGTGACCCACGGCGTGGAGTACACGCGCTGGCAGATCCTGTTCTACACGGTGCTGCTGGTGCTGGTCACCGTGCTGCCATGGCTGTTGGGCATGAGCGGCCTGTTCTACCTCGGCGGCGCGCTGGTGCTGGGCGCGATGTTCCTGTGGTACGCGTGGAAGTTGCTGGATCCGCCGGACGAACTGTTCGCGATGAAGGTATTCAACTATTCCGTGGTGTACCTGATGGCGCTGTTCGCCTTCCTGCTGGTCGACCACTGGCTGCTGCCGTTCCTGCAGCCGGCGGCGGGCATCGAATTCGTGCCCGCCGGCTGAGTATGCGGCCTCGCTCAGGCCGTCTTGTTGGTCTTGATGTCCCAACCGAATCCCACCCCGGGGCCGAGGCCGCCCTTGGCGTCTTGCGGCTTGTAGGTCACCTGGATCTTCTCGTAGCTCAGGCCGACGCTCTCGCCGATCTCGTCGTCGTCTCCGGACACCGATATGCTGGTGACCAGCACGTTGCTCAGGGTGATGGTCAGGAAGTCCTGCTGGCCCTTGCCGGCCTTGCGTGCGCTCAGCGTCGCCGTGGCCAGTCGCTTGCCCTGTGCGCATGCCTTGGCCAGCTGCGGCGAAGCCCTGTCGTAACCATGGGTGAAGGCCAGCGCATGCGCCGTCGCCTTGCCGGCGCCGCTGCCGCCGCCCGGGCCCGGCTTGGCGGCGTTCTCGATGCCCCAGTTCCACCAGGACAGCTCGATTTCGTTCTCATGCCCCTTGTGCGTCGATTCGCCGTCGATGCCGGCGATCTTCAAGTGGGTCTGCATGGACATGGCGTGTTCTCCGCTCGGGCACGATCGCCCTGCATGGCAAGGAAAACGGCCCGGCCGGCGCTCACCGGACAAATGTCCGGCCGTGCCTGCGCTGCGTGGAGATCCGTGGAAACCTAACCCGGCGATTTATCCGATTCCGAACGCGTCGTCGCCAGTCGCAGGAAGGTTTCGTGCTGGTAGCGGCTCATGCGCAGCTGCTGGCCGGTGTCCATGGTGACCACGTGATGGCCGTTGAACCAGGGATGGATCGCCTTGACCCGGCGGACGTTGACGATGGCCGAGCGGTGCACGCGGGCGAAATGGCGCGGGTCCAGGCGCGCCGCCAGCGATGCCATGGTCTCGCGCAGTTCGTGCACCTTGCCGGCCAGGTGCAACTCCACCACGTTGCGGTTGGCCTTGATCCAGACGATGTCGTCGACGGGGACGAAGACGACGTGCTCGTCCACGCGTACCGGCAGGCGTTCCAGGTAATGGTCGCGCTGGCGCAGCGCGTCCAGCGCCTGCAGGATCCGCGCCGAGGCGTCGACGTCCGCGGACAGCCGTTTCTTCGCCCGTTGCAGCGTGCCGGCGAAGCGTTCGCGGCTGAACGGCTTGACCAGGTAGTCGATGGCGTTGGCCTCGAAGGCGCGCACTGCGTACTGCTCGTAGGCGGTGACGAAGATGGTCGCCGGCATGCGCTCCGCGCCGATCGTCGCGACCACGTCCATGCCGGTCATCACCGGCATCTGGATGTCGAGGAACACGAGGTCGGGCGAACGCTCGCGGATCGCGATCGCCGCCGATGCGCCGTCGCCGCATTCGCCCAGCAGCTCGATCTCCGGATCGTCGCGCAGCAGGCGCACGATCGCATGGCGCGCGATAGGCTCGTCGTCGACCACCAAGGTGGAAATCCGCGATGGACTCATGCGGGCACGTGCTCGGGCGGGTCGTCGGGCTCTTCCATCGCGCGGAACGGCAGGCGCACGCGGCAGGCGACGCCCTGCGGCCAGATCATGTCGAGACGGATGTCGGCCCGTTCGCCGTACAGCTCGCGCAGGCGCAGCCGCGTATTGGACAGGCCGATGCCGTGCCCGCCGGACGTGCCTTCCGCCTGCAGGGAACTGTTCTGGTTGCGCACCTCGATGCACAACGCGTCGCCCTCGCGGCGGCTTTCGATCTCTATGCGATCGCTGCCGGCGCGCTGGCCGATGCCATGGTGCAGCGCGTTCTCGACGATGGGCTGCAGGATCAGGCTGGGCACCGCGCAGTCCAGCGCATCCGGGTCGACGTATACCTGCGTGGTCAGGCGGTCCTTGAAGCGTTTGCGCTGGATGCCGAGGTACAGGTCGAGCAGTTCCAGTTCGCGGCGCAGGCTGATTTCCTGGCCGTCGTAGTCCTCGAGAAAGGCGCGCAGCAGTTCGCTCAGGCGCAGCAGCATGTCCTCGGCGGACAACTTGTCTTCGTCGAGCAAGGTGACGATGGCGTGCAACGTGTTGAACAGGAAATGCGGCTGCAGCTGGGCCTTCAGCGCTTGCAGACGCGATTGGCTCAGCTCCGCAGCCAATCGGCTGGCTTCGATCTCCCGCTGGGCCTTTTCGGCCTGCAACTGCAAGGTGTGCTGGATCGCCAGCAAGGCCCAATAAGTGATCAGGCCGGACAGTACCTGCTTGCCGATGAATTGATTGACCTGCACGGCGAACGTGGTGGGCTCGAATGCCGTGGATATGGCCGCGCCGACGAATACCGCCACGCAGGCCAAGCCCAGACTGGCCGCCAAGTGCCGGCCCAGCGAGCGCAAGCGGATCGGCGCACGGACGGGATAGCGTTCACCGAGCCGGAACACGATCGGTGCCAATGCCGCCCAGACGTACCACTGGATCGCAGACCAGCGCAGGTAGTCGAAGACCGACCAGACGGTACCTTCCTGCACATCGCGCAGGAAGCCGTGCAAGGCGGAGACCAGCACCACGGCCGACCACAGCGCGATATAGCGCCGCAGGGCGATATGCGTGGTGCCGAGTTCGACGTTCATGGCGGCTCGTCCGGGATGGCATGGGCATCGTAGCCATGCGCCGGCGCAAGGAAAAGCGCGTTGTCGCGCAGTTACGATTCGCGTCGCCGCAACGACGATTCGTCCCGGATCGATGGCCCGGGTCGGGCCTGCCCGCATCAGATGGAAGGACCGGGCTGCGCGATGCGATGCGCGACCGGTCATTCCGCCCCATCGACCGGAGACCCATGCCATGAGCCCGACCCGCTTCGCCATCCCGGCGGTTTTCCTGCTCGCCACCGTCGCGCACGCCCATGCCGGCGACACGCGCTACGTAGACCTCGTCAACCGCGCCCACGACAGCGTGACCTCGCTATCCGTCGCTCCGGCAGGCAGCGATGCGTTCGAGGAAATCCCACTGGAACCGTTGAAGGGCGGAGGCGATTCGGCCACCGTCAGCGTGGACGCCGAAGGCTGCCGCTACGACTTCCGTTTCCGCTTCGGCAACGGCAGGACGATGGTCTACGAGAACGTCGACGTCTGCCGCTACGGCAAGATGTACATTCGCCCCTTGCCGACGGCGGACGGTCGACATCCGTACGTCGTCCATTGAAGATCGGCCGACCGCGCAGGGCAGGCCTGGCCGCCTGCCCTGCGTGGCGCGCTTCAATTCAACAGGTTCTGTTGCCGCGCCGCGATAAGCCAGCCGGCGCGGCAGAATGAGCGCGTCGCAACGCGCCAATCAATTCAACAGGTTCTGTTGCCAGAACAAAATGCTCGCCGCGCCGAACCAGTCGCTGTTGGCCTTCTTGCGGAAGCCGTGGCCTTCGTCGTCGTACAGCAGGTACCAAACCGGCTGGCCATTGCCGCGCACCGCCTTCACGATCTGCTCGGCCTCGGTGTACGGCACGCGCGGGTCGTTCTTGCCCTGGGCGACGAACAGCCGCGACCTGATCCGGTCGGCATGGCGCGCGGGGGAGATCTCCGCGAACACCTTCTGCATTTCCGGCGTGCGCTCGTCGCCGTACTCGGCGCGGCGCAGGTCGCGGCGATAGCTTTCGGTATTGGTCAGGAAGGTGGCGAAGTCGGAGATGCCGACCAGATCGATGCCGGCGCGCACGCGGTCGCTGTAGTGCATCAGCGTGGCCAGCACCATGTAGCCGCCGTAGCTGCCGCCCACCACGCCGACGCGCGACGCGTCCAGTTCGGGCTGTTGGGCGATCCAGTCGAGCAACGCGCCGATGTCCTTGACCGAATCCTCGCGCCTGGCCGCGTTGTCCAGCGACAGGTAGGTCTTGCCGTAGCCGCTGGAACCGCGCACGTTCGGCACGAGCATGGCGACGCCCAGCTCGTTGGCCATGAACTGCGCGTTGGGGCTGAAGGTCGGGAACGACTGGCCCTCGGGGCCGCCGTGGATATTGATGACCACCGGCAGCTTCTTGCCCGCCGGCACGTTCGCCGGCTTGTAGTAGAACGCGGGGATGGTGCGCTTCTTTCCGTCGGCTTCATCGAAGGTCGGGTAACGCACCAGCGAAGGCGAGACGAACTTCGACGCATCCAGGCCACCGACCTCGCTGCGCGTCCAGCGGACCAGCCGGGCGCTGTCCAGATCGATGACGTAGGCATCGCTGGGCGAGGTCGCGCTGTTGATGCTCAGCGCCAGGCGCTTGCCGTCGGGCGAGAACGTGCCCGCGCCGAACACGCCGACCGGCAGCTCGGGCAACTTCACTTCCTTGTGCGACGGTAGCGCCAGCACGTGCAGCTTGCTGATGCCGTCTTCGTTGGTGACGTAGGCCAGGTGGCGGCCGTCGTCGGCGACGGTGAAGCCGTCGACGTCCCACGGGATCTGCCGCGAAAGCACTTCGAGCTTGCCCGAGGCCGGGTCGTGGTAGCGCAGGGTCTGGAATTCCTGCACCTTGCCGTCCAGCGGCTCGTCTGACACGAAATAGACCGCACGTCCGTCCGGCGCGAATTCGAAGCCGCCGAACGCCGCCTTGCCGCCGTCGACCGGAAACATCTGCAGCTTGCCCGATGCCAGATCGACCACGCCCGGATAGGATTCGGCCGCGGAGATGTACTTCACCACCAGCAACTGCTTGCCGTCTGGCGAGAAATCCTGCGCGCTCCAGCTGCCGCCCTCGGTCACCACCGGCTTCGCGGCGCCGGTGGCGACATCGCGCACCCAGATGTCGGTATCGGTGCCGTTGCGCGCGGTGCTGCTGTAGGCCATGCGCGCGCCGTCCTGCGAGAACAGCGCGCCGTTGTTCTGGTTGCGCTTGCCATCGGTCAGCAGGGAAATCTCGCGGCTGGCGTCGTCGAACCAGTACAGCTGGGAGAACTCGTCGCCGCCCTTGTCCTTGGAGAACACGAAGCCGGATCGCGCGGCGCGCACCGGCGCGGCGGCCAGGCCGGCGACGGGCTCCGGATAGAAAGTCAGTTGTTCGCGCATGCCCAGCGGCTGGCACACGCGGTGCGCCTGCGCGGTTTCGGCGAAACGCGTGGAAACCAGCAGGCAACCGTCCTTGGTCCAGCCCGCGACGGATGCGCCACGGGTGTTCTGGTAGCGGTTCAGGCGTTCGATCAGCTCGGCGGGAATCGCCGGGATGTTTTCGCTGGTGCGGTTGCCGACGACCTCGCGCTTCACGCCGGAGGATGCCGCCTCGCCGGTCCGGGCGAAGACCGGCGTGGCGACAAGGGCGGCGGCGAGCAGGGATAGGCAGATGCGGTGCGACATCGGCGGGACTCCAAAGGGATTCCCGCCAGCTTACCGCGTCGTCGCCACCCCGCTCGGGCCGAAGGTCATGCCACGATCATTCTGCGACCCAGACATAGGTGTGGGTGCCGTCGCGCTTTTCGAACCTGCCCACGCCCGGAAACGGGAAATGCACCCCGTAGATGCGCTGGCCGCTGGCCGCATTCTGCGCGACCAGCGTCTGGCGGCTGGTCGCAGCCAGCGCGGTGTCGCCGCCGCCGTCGAAGGCGTTGACCCATTCCGGCTTCTGCACCGAGATGATGGAACTGTGCGCGGCATCGCCGATGTACAGCAGCGTGTCGCTGCCGGAACCGATCAGATAGCCGGAATGGCCGGGCGTATGGCCTTTGATCGCCATCGCCTTGACCACGCCGGGCACCAGTTCGGCATCCGGTGCGAAGGCATCGAGTTTCGGCGTGATCGCTGCAATCAGCGCCGCATGGTTGCCAATGCCGAAGGCCTTGGCCTTCTCCGCATCCAGACCCGTCAGGAAATCCCACTCCGGCTTGGACACGTGCACGGTGGCGTTGGGGAAGGCCAGTTTGCCTGCGGCATCGACCAGGCCGCCGATGTGGTCGCCGTGCGCATGCGAAATGAAGATGTCGGTGACACTGGCCGCATCGATGCCCGCGGCGGCCAGCGAGGCAGGCAGCTTGCCGGCGCCGGGGCCGAAGTTCGATGCCGCGCCGGTGTCGAACAGCAGCAAGCGTTCACCGGCCTTGACCAGCAGCGGTTGCAGGCTCAACTGGATCTTGTCGGTCGGCGCGCCTGCGGCGGAGAGAACCGCGGCGACTTCTTCCGGAGTGCGGCCGACGCCGAACACCTTGTTGTCGTTGGGGAATTCCAACGCGCCATCGCGCAGGGCGAAAGCCGACAGCGCACCGATCGAGAACGCCTTCACGTCCTCGCTGGGGGGCGAAGGCGCGGGAGCGGCAGGCTCGGCTTTCGTTTCCGCAGTCGCCTGCGTGGCGTCGTCGCTGCGCGGCGCGCAGGCGGCCAACGCCATGGCGATGGTGAGGGTGAGCAGGGATTTCGAAACCGAGGCGGCAAGACGCGACATGCGGGCACTCCAAAGCGGGGGTGCGGAGATTCTGTTCCGCACCAAGGCGGGCAGCAAGCTTGAAAACGGAAGTCAGCGTGCTGCAAGCCGCGGGTAACGGCCGCGCGGATTACGGCTGGGTTTGGTTCGCCGCCGCCGGAGGCAATCCGAGTTTTTGCGCAACCACGGGGGCCAGCGACTTCATTCCGGCCTGCTTGCCCAGCGCCAGCGCCTGTTCGGGCGGCAGGCGTTCTTCCTGTGCCGCCATCAGCGCCAGCAAAGCGCCGGCGCGGTTGCCGGAAGCGCAGTGCAGCAGCACGCCGTCCCCGCTTTCGTCCAGAAGCTTCTTCAGGGCGGCGGCGTTGGCGGGCGTCAGGTCCTGCGCGCCGGCGATCGGCAGCTTGAGGTACTTCAATTTGCGCTGCTGCAGCTCGCGCGCCTCGTCGTAGCCATGGTCCTCGCTGTCGGGGCGCAGGTCGATCACCGTGCGCACGCCTTGCGCGGGCAAAGCATCGAGCTGCTCCAGCGACGGCTGTCCGCCGGTGCGCAGTCCGGGGCGCGGTTGGGCGAATTCGCCTGCCTGCACGCCGGCGGCGAAGCAGAAAAGGAATGCGAAGAAGGGAATTGCGAAGCTGAAACGGCGGATCGCGTTCATCGTGGCCTCCACGGGGTCAATGCGTCGCGCGCGCCTGCAGCAGGGCGCGCAGTTCGTACTTGTCGGCGTCGTCCAGGCCGGTTTCGCGGTGCTTGGCCTGCAGTTCCTCCAGGCGTTGCTGCAGCGTCTGTTTTTCCAGCTGCGCCACCGCGTCGAGCAGTTCCGCGCGCCAATGCGTTTCCTCGCCGGGCAGCTGCTGCATCGCCAGTTTCTGCAGCGCCGCCAGTTCGTCGCGCTCGGCGAAATGCTCCAGCAGCGCGCCGGTGCTGATCTCCGGTCTCGCCTGCACGATGCCGAGCAATTCGACCAGCAATTCGACGCCGGGGTGGCGCAGGTTGGCGAAACCATACGGCGGTTCCACCGCCAGGGCCAGCGAGGGCTGGTGCAGCAGGCGCACGATGGCGCTGCGCACCAGGCTGGGCTTGCTGCCGGCGTTCGGCAGCTGAC
>DASRYD010000101.1:0-1976 GCA_035653955.1 Pseudoxanthomonas sp. | reverse complement strand
TGCTGCAGGGCGATGGTCGCCTCGGACTGCGGGTCGGCCGGCAACTGGGTCGAACCGACCGGCGCGCCGCCCAGTTCGGCGGCACGGTCGCGCAGTTCCACGACCATGCGCTCGGCGGTCTTCTTGCCGATGCCGGGGATGCGGGTCAGCGCGGTCACGTCGCCGGCCTGCACCAGGCGGGCGAATTCCTCGACGCTGACGCCGGACAGCACCGCCAGCGCGATCCTCGCGCCGATGCCACTGACCCGTTGCACGTCGCGGAACAGGCGGCGTTCGCCTTCGCGCAGGAAGCCGTACAGCGAAACGCTGTCCTCTTTCTGCGCGTAATGGGTGAACAGGGTGACTTCGCGACCCAGGTCGGGCAGGTCGTAGAAGGTGCTCATCGGCGCTTCGAGTTCGTAACCGACGCCGCCGACGTCGATCACCAGCCATGGCGGCGACTTGAAGGCGAGGATGCCGCGCAAACGACCGATCATTCCGCGATCCTCACTTGCGGCTCCACGCGGCGCGCACGTCCACGCCGATGCGGTTGGCGGTCGCGCGCACGTGCGCATGGGTGATGGCCACCGCCAGCGCGTCGGCCGCGTCGGCCTGCAGCTTGCCCTTCAGGTTCAGCATGATCCCGACCATGTGCTGGATCTGTTCCTTCTCCGCGCCGCCGCGGCCGACCACGGCCAGCTTGATTTCCTTGGCCGCGTATTCGTGCACCGGCAGGTCGCGCAGCACCACCGCGCTCATCGCCGCGCCGCGGGCCTGGCCCAGTTTCAACGCCGAATCGGGATTGCGCGCCATGAACACCTTTTCGATCGCCACTTCGTCCGGCTTCCAGGTTTCGATGATTTCGGCCAGGCCCAGCAGCAGCAGCTTCAGGCGCCGGGGAAAATCCTCGGCCCCCAATAGCACCAGCGGCGCATGATAGACGTGATGGGTCCGGCCGGCGGCATCGACGTCGATGATGCCAATACCGGTCCTTTGCGAACCGGGGTCGATGCCGAGGATGCGCGTCATGGTTGTGCCTACGCGTACGCGTCGGCGCCCAGTTCGGCGTTGGAATAGACGTTCTGCACGTCGTCCATGTCTTCCAGCCAGCGCAGCAGCTTGACCACCTGCTGGGCGGCCTCGCCCTCGACCGCGATGTCGTTGTCGGCGCGGAAGGTCACTTCGGCCAGGTCGGCCTTCAGGCCGGCCGCTTCCATCGTGCTCTTCACGCTTTCGAACGCGTCCGGCGCGGTCAGCACGTCGATGGAGCCGTCGTCCGGATACACCACCACGTCGTCGGCGCCGGCGTCGATCGCCGCTTCGGTGACCTTCTCCTCGTCGGCGCCCGGCGCGAACGAAAGCACGCCCAGCTTCTTGAACATGAAGGCGACCGAGCCTTCGGTGCCGAGGTTGCCGCCGAACTTGCCGAACGCATGACGCACGTCGGCCACGGTGCGCACGCGATTGTCGGTCAGGCAGTCGACGATCACCGCGACGCCGCCGGGCGCGTAGCCTTCGTAGCGGATTTCCTCGTACTCGACTCCCTCGAGTTCGCCGGTCGCCTTCTTCAACGCGCGCTCGATGGTGTCCTTGGGCATGTTGATCGCTAGGCCCTTGTCGATGGCCGAGCGCAGCGCCGGGTTGTTGGCCGGGTCGGGAAGGCCCCTGCGCGCGGCGACGGAAATCTCGCGGATGATCTTGGTGAAAATCTTGCCGCGCTGCGCGTCGCTGGCGTTCTTGCGTGCTTCGATCGAGGGGCCACGGCCCATGGGAAATCCGGATTTGCTGCGAAGCCGCGAATTTTACCCCTTCTCCCGCCGACAGGAGCGTGCCCCCCCTGGGACCGGCCTCCCCTCTACGGATGGCGGAACCGCCCTTCGCGCAGGAAATGCGCCGCCTGCGCGGCGGCGGCGGCGGAAAACGCCAGTCCGGTATGGCTGCACGCCACCTCGCAATGGTCGGCGATGCCCGGCAGGCGGGTTTCAGCCAGAGCCACC